>JAZNZG010000150.1:0-6108 GCA_045594825.1 Faecousia sp.
TCACAATAGCCGCCGCAAGACCGACGGTGATGATCACCACCACACCTTTACCGAAATAACCAAAGCCCTTTATCATTGTCTTTTCCGCTTTCCAAAGGCCCAAAGCGATCAGGGCGGCGATGATTACAATGGGAATGAGGTTTCGCAGCACCATACCCAAAGGAAAACCTGCCACCAAGCCGCCCACCAAAATACCTACGGGAATGGTGACGATGCCTGCCAAAATGCCTTTGGCAAGGGCGGGCCTGTCCTCTTCCTGCAAAATGCCCAACGCCACCGGTATGGTGAATACGATGGTGGCACCCAGCATACTGCCGCAGATGACACCTCCCAAAAGAGCAGCCTGGGGGTCTGTGGTCATCTCCGCTGCCAAGGCACCGCCGCCCATATCACAGGCCAGGATCGTACCTGCAAACATGGCCGGGTCCGCTCCCAAAAAAGAGAACACCGGCACCACCACCGGCCGCAGGATGTTGGCCAGCACCGGAGCAAACGCGATAATGCCCACCATGGCAAGAGCCAGCGAGCCCATGGCCAGGATACCGTTTTCAAATTCCTGACCGATGCCAAATTTATTGCCGATAATCCGGTCAATGGCTCCCAACACCGCAAAGGCCGCCATGACGGCGATCAATATTTCATGGGCAGACATTATTTTTCCTCCTGATCCAAAATCGCCACCACAGCAGCATCCACCGGAGCCTCCATGCAAAACCGGGAGGCTACCGTCCCTGTGACCAGCAATACCCGGTCACCCGTTCCGGCACCCACCTGGTCCGCTGCCACCACTTCCCCGGCAGCGGTGCGTACCACCAAAAAGGTCTGCCCCATAAGGCAGGCCGCTTTTCGGGTGGACCATACCGAGCCGATTACTGTTCCTATTTTCATTCCATATTCTCCAGTAGTATTTCTTTTGCCAAAGGTGTTAATACTGCTCCTTTGCCCGGCTGCTGTCCGGAAAGCCGCATGGCTCTTGCCTCCTGTGCAGTGATGAGCCGCCGCTGTGCCCCATCGGTAAACAGGATGCCCCAGCTTTTCATTTCCCGCCGGACGGATGCCAATTTGGCTGACAGGCCCCTGTTTTTCGACACCTCAGGCAAACCGGGAGTATACAGCACCACCGGTTTTCCCTCTGCCAAAGCCGTCAAAGCTTCTTCACAGGAAAAGCACAGCATCTGCCCCAGACTCAAAGAACCGATGACCACCCCTTCATAGGGCAGTTCTTTTACATAGGTATAACCCAGGTCGCATGGAGGCTCCTCCCCAATCAGATATGCCCGGTTCATGTGAGGATCCTCCCCAGATCACCCGAACGGAAACCGCAGGCATTGGCCTCATCGTAATCCAGGTGTACCCTTGTCTGAAAGCTGGGGTTGACCCGAACCACCAGGTCCTCAAATACCACCGGGCGGGCGGTATAGGTCTGCAGCCGCACCACCTGCTTATCTGCCACGCCCATAGCCTTGGCATCCTCGGGTGTCATGTGGATATGCCGCTGGGCAGCGATCACACCCTGCTGCAGCTTTACCTGTCCATGCTCTGCCCGCAAGGTCACACCGGGCGTTCCGCTGACGGAGCCGGACATCCGCACCGGAGGATCAATGCCCAGCACTCTTCCGTCGGTGAGGGAAATCTCCACCTGTGCTTCCGGCCGTTCCGGACCCAGCACCGCAACATTCTGAAATTCTCCCTTGGGGCCTGCAACTGTCACCCGCTCATTGGCAAGAAACTGTCCCGGCTGGGACAGCTCCCGTTTAGGGGTCAGGCTGTGGCCAAACAGGGTCATGGCCTGTTCCTTTGTTACATGGACATGCCGCCCGGAAGCCTCCAGCTCCACAAAAAGCTTTCCTATCACGGTCCGGATCAACGCTTCCATATCCATTTTATCACTTCCCGTTTGTTTTGCTTTTTTCCTGTATCATCAATAGATACAGAGCACTGCTCATGCGGTTTAAGGCCATTAAAATATCCGCCCTGGTCACTCTGCCGTCCCGGTCGCAGAAGGCATCTGCCGCCGCAAGCTCCGCTGCCCTTACACTACACCTGGCCTTATTGAGCTGCAACAGCAATCTGCTGTCCGTGTGTTGGGGCATAAAATGAGGCTGACCGTAAAAATCCTGTGGCCGGTGGCTCCGTTCCCGCAGCTGATCCTGGGTAAGGCCCAGCAGCCGCTCTTCCTGCACCGGCTCCTCCAAAACCTCCCAGCGGAGAATGTTCCTGGCAAGGGTCAGTATCTCACCGATCTGTTCTTTGGGCAGGCCGACCGCATCTGCCTGACACAGCAGCAGTTCTGCCTCCAGGGTATCCATCGCTCCCCGGAAGCGGATCCGGGGATGGGTCTTGCTTACCAAAAATTCTCCGTTCAGGTGAGTCATGTGATCCGGTTTTTCCTCTGTAAAGCCACCGCTCAGCAGCGGATACCGTTCCTTTTTCGCAAGCTGTGCAGGCAGAACTTCGATCCGCTCCCGGGCAAGATAATCCCGGGCATCGGAGGTAAGCTGATCCCCTTTTCCCAAATAGAATACCCGTTTTCCCTCACGGTTGCGGATATTGGCCTGCACCGCTTCTTTTGTAAAGAGCATTACTTACCGGGATTGGGGGTCTGGCTCAGTCTGCCGTGGGGCAGAATGGCATCCACCTCGGTATGGGGCCGGGCGATCACATGCACGCTCACCAGCTCACCAACCTTTTCCGCTGCTGCGGCACCGGCATCGGTGGCAGCCTTTACGGCACCTACATCGCCCCGTACCATCACCGTTACAAGGCCGCCGCCTACCTGTTCCTTACCCACAAGCTGCACATTGGCAGACTTGACCATGGCATCGGCTGCCTCAATGGCACCAACCAGGCCCTTTGTTTCGATCATACCTAAAGAATTTGTGTTCATAACTAACCGTCCCTTCTGTTATTTCAGCCGTTCCAAAATTTTGGCTGTTAAGATTTCCACCAGGCTGTCATCCACCTGAACCTTTTTCTTTTCTTCCGTACCCCATGCCACACGGCGGATATTGATCAGATCCATTGGGGAAATATTATTGGAAGAGGAGCTGCCGCCTACGGCACCGCAGCCCAGTGTCAGTGCCGGGAACAACCCAGTGGTGGCACCGATGCCCCCCAGTGCTGCGGGGGTGTTCACCAAAAAACGGGATACCGGGATCCGCAAAGCGAATTTCCGCACCACTTCCATGTCTTCGGCATGCAGGGCAAAGGTGTGACCGCTGCCCTCATGGGTCAGCACTTCCACCGCCTTCTCCAGCACCGCATCCTCACTTTCCATTACAAAGAAAGCCAGCACCGGGCAGAGCTTTTCCATGGAATAAGGCCGTGTAGGACCTGCTTCCTGCTCTCGTGCCACCAAAATCTTGGTGTTTTGGGGCACACAGAAGCCGGCTTTCTCCGCAAGTGCCACCGCAGGCTTACCCACGATGTCCGGATTCAGTGCCCCTGTTGGGCGGAACAGTAGCCTTGCAAGCTGTCCTGCCTCCTGGGTGTTCATAAAATAAAAGCCCATCCGGGAGGCCGTTTCCTTGACCTGCTGCTCCATATTCTTTTCCACGATGATGCTCTGCTCCGAGGCACAGACCGTACCGTAGTCAAAGGTCTTGGAACGCAGGATGCATGCCAAAGCCTTCTGCAGATCCGCAGAGTGGTGGATATAGGCCGGACCGTTGCCTGCTCCCACACCGATGGCCGGTTTTCCCGAGGAGTAGGCCGCTTTCACCATGCCCGGCCCGCCTGTGGCCAAAATCAGCCGCACCTGGGGGGCACCCATCAGCTCCTGACAACCTGCCATGGAAGCGATTCCCAGGCAGCCGATGCTTCCCTTGGGGGCACCGGCACGCTCCGCTGCCCGTGCAACGATCTGTGCTGCCCGAAGGGTGCAGAGGATCGCCTTTGGGTGGGGAGAAAACACAATACTGTTGCCCGCCTTCAAAGCGATCATGGCCTTATAGCACACCGTGGATGTGGGATTGGTGCTGGGTACGATGGCTGCGATAACACCCACCGGCACACCTACCTCCCATAGCTTTTCCCGGGGGTCTTCCTTTAATACGCCCACGGTCTTCATATCCCGAATGGCTGCCAGCAGCGTTTTGGATGCAAATTCATTTTTGATGATCTTGTCCTCTGCATTACCAAAGCCCGTTTCCCGTACAGCCATGGATGCCAGTTCCGGAGCCGATGCGGCAAAGTCTGCCGCGATGGCCTCCACGATTTGGTCCAGCTGCTGCTGGGACATGTGTGCAAGCTCCTTTTGTGCAGTCTCTGCCAGCTTTGCCAGGCGTCGAGCCTCCTGTCGGGCCTGTAAATCCTTGTCCAGTTCCAAATCCTCACTCCTTACATTGGCCTTGCAGCCACTTCCCCCACCGCCTGTGCAAATGCGGCACAGGCTGCCTCGCAGGCTGACTGGCTTCCGCTGAGCAGTCCGCCGCCGAAATTCGTTTCCGTGGGAGGATTATATAGTTTACATAACTTTACATCTGCCGCCTTCATGGCAGCGTCCAAAGCGTACATGCTTTCCAGGGGCGGTGCAATTAAATATGCCAGTGCCGTCCCCTCCTGCACCTGTGCCTCCTGGGCAAGGTAGCTGCCGGTGCGACTGACGGTGTAGGCAAGGTAGGGCACGCCCCCTGTCTGCTGAAAGCCTACCCGTTCCAAAGCGGATAAGGCCGCATCCATACCACTGCGGACAGCACCCGGTGTGGGACCTGCCAAAACACCGATCACTTCCCCGGCGTGGGGCGTGGAGGCATTGGATGCTCCTGCGTAAAAGCTGCGGGCATAGCATACCTTCACATCTGCAGCCTTGGTGGCCTCATCCAGGGCGATATAGGTGGGGTCGTCGGAATCCGTTGTTAAAATGCCCAGGCAGGGATAGCCTTTGGGTGCCCCCAATGCCAAACTCAGCGGCAGGTTGGCACTGGTCAGATAACGCACCGCCAAAACATTGACTTTTATCATACACCGGCCTCCAGATGCAATCCCACACCGGACACTTTGCGTTTCAAAATGGTCTCGATCAGATCTGCCACATGGGCACCGGCCTCAACAGCAGGTGTTCCCTGGGCGTGAATATTACTCACCACCGTCCGGGCAGATTCCAAAACACCGGTATGGGGTTTATAGGTGATATACGCAGACATGCTCTTGTCGGTTACAAGGCCGGGGCGTTCTCCCACCAGTACACATACCAGCTCACAGCCGGTAATATCCCCTACTGCATCACCGGCACCTACCCGGCAATACCGGACAAACAAACCCTTGCCGGTTTCAATGCCTTTAAGCTTCAGTCCATCCCGGATGGCTGCCATACAGTCCATGGCATTTGCCAAAATAGCAGCGGAGCTGAGGCCGTCCCCCACCACAAGCTGCACCCGGGGTGTTCCGGAAATGCCGCTGCGAATGATCTTTTCGTTTTCTTCATCAAAGCATCTACCAAGATCCGGTCTGGTCAGGTATTCATCCTTGTCCCTGCACCGGGTTTGTAGTGCCAAAAGTCCGTTCTGTTGGGCATAGTCCTCCGGCACCTGGGAGAACACCGCATCTTGGGCAGCAGCGTGGTCTGCCCGGAATCGGAGCATGGTCAGTGTCTTATAACGGGGGCCTGCCCGTCCGGCACCCAGCCGTGCCGGGGTCCTGGCCTTCAGTTTTTTGAAAGCCTCCGGATCCTTTGCGTTTTCCGTTAAATACAGCTTCCGCAGATCCAGCTCCGTCACATCCTCCACAAAATCGCCGTCATGATAATAGGTGTCCTTTTGCTGCGGACCGGGGTTTGTGGGTTTATAATCACTGGCCTTGACCATAGGCTCTGTTCCCATGGATTGTAATATCTCCGCCACCATGGCGGAAAGTTCCTGTTTGTTCACGGTGTTTTCCCCTCCTTAAAACAGAAGCTGCGAGCCGTCGCCGGCTTTTTTCGTCAATTTTCCGTTTTCAATAAAGCCCATTTTCTCCAGCCACCGCTGAAATTCCGGGATCGCCGTTTTGCCGGTGATCTCCCGCAGAGCAGCGGTTTCCCGGAAACCGGTGGTTTGGTAATTGAGCATGATGTCATCGCCATGGGGAATGCCCATGAAGTAGTTACACCCGGCCATGGTCAGCAAGGAC
>JAZNZG010000151.1:0-5515 GCA_045594825.1 Faecousia sp.
TCCGACTTGGTGAAGAATGGGGCCTGGAACTGGAAGAGGGCGGTTTGGAATTCTTGACCCCCTATGCCATGAGCACCACGGACAACTACCGCGGCAAGCTGGAATCCCTGTACTCTGCCATGGACTTTTTGGAGTACGGCACCGAGGATGAGTATGTCTTTATGATCGACTCCGCCGTCCTCAGCAACATCGACCTGATGGATGTTCTGGAGGCACACATTGCCAGCGGCAAGGCTGTCACTGTGGTCACCAAGGCAGGTATCGCCAACGGCTCCAAGCAGCTGGACCTGGCTCTGAAGCTGGACGAAAAGGGCAAGGTTGCGGATATGGTCGTTGACTATGCTGCTCCGGCTGACTATGTTGCATCCATGGATATTTTCGTGCTGTCCAAGAAGTGGCTGGTGCAGCAGGTCAAGGAGCATATTGCACATGCTCTGTACCATATGGACCGGGACCTGGTTTTGGGCCTGTGGCACAATGACCCCGCTTCCATCAATGTATATCAGTTCAAGGGCCTGGCTATGTTCAATGAGTCTGTTGAGGAATATTTCCAGAACTCTCTGGCACTGAACAAGAAGAATATCCGTGACGACCTGTTCCATTACAACCATCCCGTATTCACCAAGGTGCGTGACCGTGTTCCCACCTACTACGGCGAGGAATGTGAGATCGAAAACTGCATCGTAGCTGACGGCTGTATGCTGGAGGGCGAGGCAGAAAACTGTGTCCTGTTCCGTCAGGTCACTTTGGAAAAGGATGCCGAGGTGGAAAACTGCGTGATCATGAACGATACCGTGATCGGTGCAGGCAGTGAGCTGAAATATGTGATCCTGGACAAGGACATCACTGTCCGTCCCGGCTCCAAGCTCATCGGCACCCCCAGCAATCCCATCATCATCAGAAGAGGTGAAATTGTATGAGAATCGCCATTCTGGCCTCTGAGGGAGCCCCTTATGCCAAGTCCGGCGGTCTGGGCGATGTAATGGAGGCTCTGCCTGCGGCATTGGCCCGTATTGAAGGCAACGAGGTCGTTCTGATCCTGCCTTACTATAAGAAGATCATGGACAACCCCAAATATGAAGTGGAGCAGGTGGCTCAGTTCCATGTAGCTTTGGGCTGGCGTCAGCAGTATGCAGGCATTTACGCACTGAAAAACCGCCATGACGGTGTACAGGTCTACTTCATCGACAATCGCTATTATTTCGGCGATCGTGACGGAGCCATTTACGGCGACTTGGACGACGGCGAGCGTTTTGCTTATTTTTCCAAGGCCTGCCTGGATGCTTTGGTTGCTGTGGACTTTATCCCCGATGTGATCCAGTGCAACGACTGGCAGACCGCTCCTGTACCGATTTTCCTGCAGGCACAGTACCGCCCCCTGTTCCCCAATACCAAGTGCATGTACACCATCCACAACATTGAGTACCAGGGCTGGGCACAGAGCAATTTCTTTGACGATGTGCTGGCACTGCCCTGGGAGTACCGCGGTACGCTGGAAATGAACGGTGCGGTCAATGTCATGAAGGGTGCTATTGAGACCTGTGACCTGGTTTCCACCGTTTCCGAGACCTACGCCCGGGAGCTGATGTATCCCTACTATGCCCACGGCCTGGACGGCATTATTTCCGCTGCCGCCTGGAAGCTTACCGGCATTACCAACGGCATTGATACCGGCATCTTCAACCCTGAGACCGATCCGGCACTGCCTGCTCATTACAATGCAGAGGACTTTGTCGCCGGCAAGGCTGCCTGCAAGGCAGCTCTGCAGGAGGAGGTGGGTCTGCCCATCAATCCGGACATTCCTTTGATGGTCATGGTCACCCGCCTGGCAGGTCATAAGGGCCTGGATCTTCTGGTGCACATTGCCCGCAGGCTGATGTGGGAAGAAAACTGCCAGCTGCTGATCCTGGGTACCGGTGAGTCCCAGTACGAGCATTTCTTCACCCAGCTTGCTCAGGAGTTCCCGGACCGTGTGGCTGCCAAGATCACCTTTAACCTGGGCCTGGCTGCCCGTATTTACGCCGGTGGCGATATTTACCTCATGCCCTCCAAGAGTGAGCCCTGCGGCTTGAGCCAGATGAACGCCATGCGTTACGGCACCGTTCCCGTTGTCCATTGTACCGGTGGCTTGAAGGACACCGTTCCTCCCGTTGATGAAAACGGCAAGGGCGGCCTGGGCTTCAACTTCCAGAGCTACAATGCAGACGATTTCCACGGTGCACTGCGTCGCTGCTTGAATCTGTACCATAACGACCGGGAAGGTTTCCGTGCCCTGCAGCGTGTTGACATGCAGCAGGATTTCAGCTGGGATGTTCCCGCCGGCCGGTATATGGACCTGTTCCACCGGATGCTGAATCAGTAAAGAATACAAAAAACTCCCCGAAGTTGCTTCGGGGAGTTTTTTTGATAGTTGACAGTTACTTTTTAAAATGCTGTTTCATTTCCAGGCGGGCGGTTTCCACTTCCTCCCGCAGCTCTCTTGCGGACATCCGCAGCACACCGCTACGCAGGGAACTTAACTGCACCAATCCGTCAGAGGTTGCCACCTTGAGATTGTAATTCCTGCCGATCTCGTCGGCAAGAGATTCAATGTAGGCATCTGCGGTCTGTCCCTCCGGAGTGTAGACAAGCTGAATGTTGTGGAACCGGGTTTTTTCGCCGGGATTGCCCTTGGCACGGTAGCCGTCAAACACCACCACAAGGCGGCATTTTTTGAAGCCGGCATAGCTGGAAAGGGTATCGCACAGCAGCCTGCGGGCGGCATCCAGGTCGGATTGAGCGGTCTCGGCCAGCTCTTCCCAGGCAAAAATGATGTTGTAGCCATCCACAATGATGGCGGTTTCCCGGGGCGTGCGGATAACCACTTCCTCCCTGGCCGGACGGTTGGTCGGGGCAAAATACTGCGGCCGTTTAATGGGCCCGAACTCCCGGTCCATTATGGCCTCCAGCTCTTTGTCGTCAATATGCTGCCGGGGGATGATAACAGGCTCTGCAGGCTCGTCCGCATTGCGGCCACTGTCCAAATGCATGTACTCTGCCACCTGATTCCACTTTACAGTAAAGCCTGCACCGTGGGCACAAAATACGGAATCCGGAGTGTTGTCCAAATCGCTTTCCGGGTCGTAACCCAGCTCATCCACCACCTTTTGGGTGTTGTGACAGGGAGCATAGCCCCGAAGCGTCACCTGCAGCTGTCCCCGACCCTGGGTGTAGGCGGCAAGCTGGTCGGCATAATCGCCCAGCTCTCCCGCCGGGATTTGACCTTTCAAAACACTCATACTGCCCTCGGCTTCGGGAGCGTCAAACTGTCCGCTCATGGCCCGGACATCGGAGATGGCACGGCCGATCTGCTCGGTGGGTACGGTGAGGGTGAAATCGTACCAGGGCTCCAGCAGTACCGACTGAGCCTGCATCAAACCCTGGCGGACAGCCCGGTATGTGGCCTGGCGGAAGTCACCGCCTTCGGTATGCTTCAAATGGGCCTTGCCGATGAGCAGTGTGATCTTTATATCCGTGATGGGGCTGCCGGTGAGGACACCGAGATGGGGTTTTTCTGACAGGTGTGCCAGGATCAGACGCTGATAATTGATGTCCAAAACATCTGTGGAGCAGGCTGTGTCAAAAACCAAACCGCTGCCTCTGGGCAATGGCTCCAGCAGCAGATGGACCTCGGCGTAATGCCGCAAAGGCTCAAAGTGACCCACACCCTCCACGGTGGTGGCAATGGTTTCTTTATAGTAAATACGCCGGTCAGCAAGCTGAACATCCATGCCGAACCGCTGCTCAATCAGGCTTCGCAGCACTTCCAGTTGCACCTTGCCCATAAGCTGCACATGGATCTGCTTCAGCCGGTCATCCCACAACACATGCAGTTGGGGATCCTCTTCCTCCAACTGCCGCAGCTTGGGCAGGGTGGTAACGGGATCGCAGCCCTTGGGCAGAGCCACCCGGTATGTCATCACCGGCTCCAGCACAGGCTTAAAGTCAGCCTGCTCTGCTCCCAGACCCTGTCCTGCATAGGTGCCGCTTAAACCGGTGACAGCACAGATTTGTCCGGCGGAAACGGTATCAGCCTGGGTGAACTTTTCTCCGGAGTACAGCCGCAGCTGCAAAGGCTTTTCTTCCATGTGCTGTCCTTTGCGGTTGTTGTAAGGCAGAGGAACACGGACTTGCAGGCTGCCACCGTTAATCTTCATCCATGTAAGGCGGACACCCTGGGGATCCCGTGTGATCTTATAGACCCTGGCACCGAAATGTTGAGAATGCTCCGGACAGGGGGCATACACATCCAGCGTGTCCAGCAGGCTGTCCACGCCCTCCAGCTTCAGACCGCTGCCAAAGCAGCAGGGGAATAGACGGCGGGCAGCCACCAGCTCCCGGATATTGGCATCGGTGACAGCACCGGTTTCCAGGTAGGTTTCCAGTAAAGCCTCGTCACACATGGCCGCACTTTCTGCAATCTGCTCCTGGCCGGCGGTGAAATCTGTACAGTAAGGACTTAGGGTGTTCTGCAGCTGTGCCAAAAGCTCGGTTTTGCTTTTCCCCGGCAGGTCCATTTTATTGACAAACAGGAAAGTGGGGATACTGTACCGCTCCAGCAGTTTCCATAGCGTTACCGTGTGGGCCTGGATGCCGGCTGTGGCACTGATGACCAGCACCGCACAGTCCAGTATAGGCATGACCCGTTCGGCTTCTGCGGAAAAATCCACATGGCCCGGAGTGTCCACCAGGGTAATGTCCCGGTGTGCCGTGGAAAACATGGCCTGCTTGGAGAAAATGGTGATGCCCCGTGCCCGTTCCAGGGCGTGGGTATCCAAATAAGCATTGGCATGATCCACCCGCCCCAGAGTTCTCCGGGCACCGCTGACATACAGCATAGCCTCGGAAAGGGTGGTTTTACCGGCATCCACATGAGCCAGCAGACCAGCACTAATTTGTTGTTTTTTTGGTCCCTCACCCATACAGGACGCCTCCTTCTCACTCAAGTAGGCCTTATTATAGCATGAAAATTGCCTTTCGTCGATAGCTGACTCGGGATTTGGGGCAAAAATCTAGTCTTACCCGCCTACAGAGACAACAAAAAAGAGCGCCCTCCCAAATTGAATTGGGAGGGCAGATTTAACATTTGGAAAGATTATTTCGGGAGCTTCGGGTAGATATGGACACTCAGTTCTCCTGCAGGCGTTCTGTAAAGAGTGGCTTTTTTAAGGACCAACTTCCATAATCTATTCTTTTCTTCTGTAGTCAGAATATCGTAGTTGTCCAGAATGTGCTGCGCAGTAGGGATGATATCCATTGCTGCTTGGTTTGCTTCGGCGCCAGCCTCTTTCTTTTGAAGAAGATCTGCTTCGGCTTCCTGTAGGTTTTTGATTTCGCGGGAAAGGGCGGCATTACGCTTGTCAATCTGGGTACCAGGTGGCATTGCTTGCAGGGTTGCGAGTTATGCCTCAATTATGAATCACAAAAGGAAACATAGGTCAAATGATGATGGTGGAGATACCCTCAGGGATCACAG
>JAZNZG010000152.1:0-1577 GCA_045594825.1 Faecousia sp.
GTTATGGATCTGAATGTAAAGGGTGTCTTCAACGCTACCCGTGCCGCGGCGGAATGTATGGTGGCACGGGGCAAAGGGGTCATACTTTCCACATCCTCCATGGTCAGCATTTCCGGTCAACCCAGCGGTTTTGCCTATCCCGCGTCCAAGTTTGCCGTCAACGGTCTGACCGTATCCCTGGCCAGAGAACTGGGCCCCAAGGGCATCCGGGTCAATGCCGTAGCCCCCGGCATCACGGAAACGGATATGATGAAGGCCGTTCCCAAGGAAGTGATCGAGCCGATGATCCAGCGGATCCCCCTGCGCCGGATCGGAAAGCCGGAGGATATTGCCAATGCCTTCGTATTTTTGGCTTCCGAGGAAGCATCCTATATCACCGGCGTCGTGCTGAGTGTGGACGGTATGGCAAGAAGCTAAAAAAGGGAGTGCTGCAAAATTTTGCGGCACTCCTTTTATCATTACAATTTTTCCAGTTTTTCTGCGTTTATGATCTCCACCGTTCCCCGGGAGAGGGCGATCAGACCGTCGCTTTGGAAATAGCGGAGCATCCGGGTAACCACCTCCCGGTGGGTGCCAAGATGGTTTGCGATCACCTCGTGGGTAATTTTCAGCTTGTTTGTACCCTCAATGGCACATTCCTCCAGCAAAAACGCCGCCACCCGCTTATCCATACTTTTCCACATGATCTGTTCCATCAGCCACATCACATCGGAAAAATGGGTGGCCATCAGCTCATTGGTGTAGTTTGCCACCGGGGCAGATTCCTCCATGATCTTTTTATACACGCCGGGAGGAATGATCCACAGCTGCGTGTCCTTTTCCGCCTCGATCATAATTTCAAACTGGATGGAACGGATAATGCAGGAGGCCGAAAGCACACACAGGTCCATATCAAACATCCGGTAGATGGTGATCTCCCGACCTTCTTCCGAGAGGATATAAGTCCGCAGTTGACCGGATCTTACCACCAAAAGACCGGTACATTCCAGGCTGCCGTTGTGGACGATCTCCCCTTTTTTCACAGTTTTTGTGATCAATGTGCTTAAAATCAGCTCCTGCTGGGCAGGTGTGAGCTTATTCCACGCGGGAAAACAGCTTTGAAAGTCCATATCTCTGCCTCCTTCCAAAATTAAGTATACCGATATTTGCAAGCTATGTCAATTATGTGATTTTATCACAGAAAGAATCTTTTTTCCGGGTTATACTAAGCACAGATAAAGAAAGAAAGGAAGAGATTTTATGAGTGCTATCCATTTATCCCACGAAGAATTTCAAAAATTGCTCCGGGAGAATAAAACGGTTTTGGTAGATTATTGGGCTCCCTGGTGCGGCTACTGCCGCAGGATCGCCCCGGCATACGACAGAATTGCCCAGCAGTACGGCCAGGACATCGTGGTCGCAAAGGTAAACATTGATGAGCAGCCCCAGCTGGCAAACGCAGAGCAGATCGAAGTGATCCCCACGCTGGTCCTCTACAAAGACGGATAGGCCGCTGATTTTCTGATCGCACCGGAATCCCAGGCTGCCATCTCTCAATTTATCCAAAATAATCTTTAAAGCGGGGGGGAGATCCCATG
>JAZNZG010000153.1:0-4500 GCA_045594825.1 Faecousia sp.
TACGCTGATCCTCGATTTTTTCGACCGCTGCCACTCGCTCAGGTCGCTGCTTCCGCCACAGGCGGTGCTCCCATCGCTCCCCCTTCCGGTGTACCATAACAGATACCGTAATTGATACAATCGTGTCAGTTACGGTATCTGCTTTTTTGTGCCTTTTTTACTGGAAACAGGGAATTTTCCTAAACTTTGCAATTACCACATAAGACAGAACCGCCTGCGTGAGCATCAAAGCTCATGCAGGGAGAAAGTGCCACGCAGGCTTGCCATCGTCCGGGCCAACCGATACACGGTCGATCATGTGGACTATCTTATCGCCTACGCATGGCATCCGGCAAGCAACGCACGGGAGCTGGTGGGGGGCTGGAGGAGTAACCCATACTGCGGTTTCGTTTTTTGGTTGCTTTTTCCCGGTGTGTATGGTATTATGTTCATAATTCATTCACAACTTACCAAAAGGAGAAAGCGTATGGATGTCACTTACAAATCCAGCGTGGTATCTGCCAGATTTGAAAGAAAGGCCTGGTTTAAGGCGGTCAAAAGCATTCTGCGGATCTTTATCAAAAAGCCGAAGTTCGTTTTCCTGGGGGAAAAGACGCTGCCCGGCGGGATCATTTTAAGCAACCATGAGGGACCCAAGTCGCCCCTTTCCCTGGAGCTGTACAGCCAAGTGCCGTTCCGCATGTGGGGTGCCCATGAGATGAACACCAGTATGAAGACCGCATACCGGTATCAGACCAATATCTACTACCACCAAAAGCAGCACTGGAACCTGCATCTGGCCAGGCTGTTCTGTCTGATCGCCACACCCCTGACATACATGTACTACAAGGGGATCCATCTTATCTCCTCTTACAGCGATGTCCGGTTCAAAAAGACCCTGAAGGAGAGCCTGGAGACCCTGCGGGAGGGACATACCGTGGTGATCTTCCCGGAAATGTCCGAAAACGGTTACCTCCAGGAGCTGACGGGCTTTCATCCCGGTGCGGTGATGTTCTTCCAGTACTGCCGTCAGAACGGTGTCAATGTGCCGGTGCATGTGGCATATCTGCACAGAAAGACCCGGAATTATATCTTCGATGCACCCACCACAGTGGATGACCTGCTGGATCTGGGCCTGTCCAGAAAGGAACTGGCTCAAAAGCTGTGCGACCGCTGCAACCAACTGGGTAAAATGGCCCTTTAAAAAAAGACTTGCAATTTTCATACCGCGATGATAATATACTTACATATCAAAGACGCTTGAGCGGAAACCAGTACCCGAACCTATCATTTCCAGAGAGCTGCGGTTGGTGGGATGCAGCAATGTAATTTCGGCGAATTCATTCCGTGAGTCGTTTGCTGAAGGCCGCAGGCTGCGTAGGCAAAACGGGTTCGACCGTTACATCGATGAGAGTGTGTTGGCACTCGAAGGCCGCTGCTGTGAGGCTGCGGTAAATAGAGGTGGTACCACGGGTAAATTCTCGTCCTCTGTATTCTTTATGGAATACAGAGGGCTTTTTTTATTAAGACCATACACAGAAAGGGAGATGCACTATGGAAAACCGGTATTATCAAAAACAGGTGGAGACCATGCCGGTGGAGGAGATCAAAAAGCTCCAGTCGGAAAAATTGGTGAAGCAGGTCAAACATGTTTATGACAATGTGGCCTACTACCGCAACCTGATGGATGAAAAAGGCGTGAAGCCGGAGGACATCCACGGCATTGAGGATCTGCACAAGCTGCCGTTTTTGACCAAGGCGGATCTGCGGGATGCTTATCCTTACGGATTGCTTGCCAAGCCTTTGAGCGAGTGCGTGCGGATCCAGTCTACCTCCGGTACCACAGGCCGCCGGGTGGTGGCCTTCTACACCCAAAAGGATGTGGAGCTGTGGGAGGAGTGCTGTGCCCGTGCCATCGTTGCCGCAGGCGGCTCCAGGGAGGACGTGTGCCAGGTGGCTTACGGCTACGGCCTGTTCACCGGCGGCCCCGGCCTTAACGGCGGCTCCCACAAGGTGGGCTGTCTGACCCTGCCTA
The DNA here is from genome assembly GCA_045594825.1 of Faecousia sp. Classification (GTDB taxonomy): domain Bacteria; phylum Bacillota; class Clostridia; order Oscillospirales; family Oscillospiraceae; genus Faecousia. The sequence continues at coordinate 2,015 of JAZNZG010000153.1, forward strand.
TGTCCTCCGGTAATACGGAGCGGCAGATCCAGTTTATGATGGATCTGCAGGCCACCATCCTGTGCTGCACACCCTCCTATGCGGCCTACATCGGTGAGACCCTGAAGGAGCAGGGCTACGCCCCTGAGGATATTCCTCTGAAGGCCGGCATCTTCGGTGCAGAGCCATGGACCGAGGAAATGCGGAGGGGCATTGAACAGACCCTGGGCATTAAGCCATACGATATTTACGGTCTGACAGAGACCTCCGGCCCCGGCGTTTCCTTTGAATGCTGCGAGCAGACCGGCATGCACATCAACGAGGACCACTTCCTGGCGGAGATCATCGATCCCGACACCGGCGAGGTCCTGCCCGAGGGCAGCAAGGGCGAGCTGGTCTTTACCTCCCTGGACAAGGAGGCATTCCCCCTGCTGCGTTACCGCACCCGGGATGTTTGCGTGCTGTCCCGTAAGAAATGCTCCTGCGGCCGTACCCTTATCAAGATGGCAAAGCCCATGGGCAGAACAGACGATATGCTTATTATCCGCGGCGTCAATGTGTTCCCCAGCCAGATCGAAACGGTGCTGCTGAACGAAGGCTATCAGCCCAATTATCAGATCGTTGTGGACCGGGTGAACAACACCGATACCTTCGATGTGAATGTGGAGCTGACCCCGGAGAAGTTTACTGACAAGGTGGGCGAGGTCCTGGCTATGGAAAAGAGCCTGGCAAACGCCATGAAGACCATGCTGGGTATCAACCCCAAGGTACATCTTGTGGCCCCTAAGAGCATTGCCCGCAGCGAGGGCAAAGCCGTCCGTGTGATCGACAAACGCAAACTGGTTTGACAGGAGGACAAAGCTATGGCAATTCAACAGTTAACGGTTTTTTTGGAAAACAAGCCCGGTGCCCTGCTGGCGGTTACAGAGATCCTCACCGAGAATAATGTCAACCTCCGGGCACTTTCCCTGGCAGAAACGGAGGCCTTCGGTATTCTGCGGCTCATCGTCAACGATGAGGAAAAGGCAGAAAAGGTCCTGGAGGAAAAGGGCTACATCGTCAAGGTCATCGATGTGGTGGGCGTGAAGATTGGCGACCAGCCCGGTAAGCTGTCGGCGACCCTGAAGGTCCTCAGCAACGCCGGGATCAATGTGGAGTACCTCTACGCCTTTATGGCACGCACCCAGCGGCATGCCTATGTTGTGATGCGTGTGGAGGACAACAAGGCCGCTGAGGAGACCCTGGAGGCCGCAGGCTTCCATATTATTACGGAGCCGGATATATTGAAGCTGTAAAGAAAAGAGGCTCACCCGGGCAGGGTGAGCCGCTTCTTTTGCTGGTGTTATGACCGGTGATCCGTATTGCCGTCTGTTATCATAAAAGGAATAAAAATTTTGTCAAGGGAAAGGTGACAACCACCGCTGTTTGTGGTAGAATAGGCCAAAAGGCAGGTGTAGCAAGTGATCGCCAATTATCATACCCATACCCCCAGGTGCCACCACGCCTCCGGCAGTGAGGCGGAATTTGTGCAGGTGGCTGTGGAGGAGGGCCTGGAAATTTTAGGCTTTTCCGACCATGCACCGTATCTGTTCCCGGAGGACTATTACTCCACTTTCCGTATGTACCCGGATGAGCTGGCCGGCTATGTGGAAAGCGTTGAAAAGGTGCGGCAGGATTTTGCCGGGCAGATCCGGATCCCTCTTGGCCTGGAGGTGGAGCTTTATCCCGCGTTTTTCCGGCAGACCCTTTCCTTTATCCGGGACGCCGGCATCGAATACCTGCTGCTGGGGCAGCACTTCGTGGGCAGCGAGATCGGTGAGCACTACTGCGGCAGACCTACCGCGGACACGGATATTCTCAGACGGTACTGCCGCCAGGTGTCGGAGGCCATGTACACCGGCCTGTTTTCCTATGTGGCTCACCCGGATCTGCTGTATTTTACCGGTGACCGGACGGCCTACCGCCAATATATGCGGGATATTTGCCGGGCAGCCAAGGATTGCAGTCTGCCGTTGGAGATGAATCTGCTGGGGATCCTGGCCCGGCGGAATTATCCCGACCCCGTTTTTTGGGAGATGGCGGCAGAGGAGAACTGTACTGTGATCGTGGGACGGGACGCCCATACCCCGCAGCAGCTCCGGGATAAGGAAAGTGAGGCAGCTGCCATGGAGCTGATCCATCATCTTGGACTGACCACTGTGGATACGGTGGAACTGAAGAGAATTTGACCGGATGCGAGAAAGGGTATTGACTTTTTAGGGAAGTGTGGTATAATTTTACTCGCTCCACTTGGAGGCTTAGCTCAGCTGGTTAGAGCGCCTGCTTCACACGCAGGAGGTCGATGGTTCGAGTCCATTAGTCTCCACCAAGTAAAAGCCCTCTTTTGTCTACGGACAAAAGAGTGCTTTTACAATGATATCCGTTCCTGCCGGAACGGGTGATATACCTTCGGTATGATATCTGCTTCGCAGATGATATACGCTTCGCGTATGAAGGAACGGATATTA
>JAZNZG010000154.1:0-1943 GCA_045594825.1 Faecousia sp.
AGGGATTGTTTGTGGCCGTTACGGTTCGTAACAGGAATGTTTCCGCCGGTTTGTTGATTTTTTGCGGGAATTCATGTAAGATGGGGAAAAAGGAGGGACGGAACATGACACTAGGCGAAAAAATCCGGGAAGCCAGAAGAAAATGCGGCCTATCCCAGGAACAATTGGCAGAGAAAATGTCTGTTTCCCGTTCCGCTGTGGCAAAGTGGGAAACAGACAAGGGCTTGCCGGATGTGGGGAATCTGAAGGTTTTATCGCGGCTTCTCAATGTCAGCGTAGACCATTTGCTGGATGAAACGGAGGCGGCTGACGAGCCGGTGATTCGGGAACCGTATAATCTGGCTGCTTGCGGGCGTGGCTGCAAGAAGGTTAAAAAAGACCGGGTTGTACGGGAAAAGTTCCCGGAGGCGCAGATCTATACCTTGTTTGGCCGGCAGGAGCCGGCGGACCTGGAGCCTTTTGCCAGCTATGGACCGGGTTGCGGGGTAAACGCCCAGGACCGGCTGAAAGAGGGAGACAAGGCATTTTACCTGGTAGAGAAGGACGGATGCCGGTTATTTGTTACGGTGACGGATGCCTTTGTGGAGATCCGCCCGCTGGAGCAGCCTGTGCAGGACAACCGTTTTCGCATCGATGGATGGAGCTTTATAAAGAGCAATTACGAGATCGGGATCTGATGCCGCCGGAAGACGGTGCCTGAAAAATACAATGTCCTTAAGCTAAGTTATTAATACCCTCTCAGTCACGGTGTTCCACCGTGCCAGCTCTCCCAACGGGAGAGCCATGCCTCCCCCGTTGGGGGAGGTGGCAGCCCGAAAGGGCTGACGGAGAGGGTGTACTTTCTCAACTAAGAGTCATTGCTGAAAAATATCCTTGCTTTTTTTATTACCCAATCTTAAAATGGATGTATCATCCATACCCGATTGATCAGGATGCAGAACGAATGCAAACTGTGAGGAATACGCTATGACACAAGAATTCTTTTTCAAACACGCAAAGTGGATAGGCGACCCGGTTTGCACACCGAAAACCTTCTCGGTTCTGCGGGGGCACTTCTGTGGCGACGGTGTCCGCCGGGCGATGCTGAATGTTCTGGGTTTGGGCTTTTTTAAGTGCTATATCAACGGCAAGTGCGTCAATCCCGACACCTTTTTACCCCTTTCTTCCGATTATGAGGGTAGCTGCGACCCCGAGGGTGAAGTGTTATCCGGTCACAGAATTTATGTTCCCCGATTTGATATTTCCGAATTTGTGAAAGCAGGGGACAATGTTATCGCGATCCACTACGGCGGTGGCTGGTATGGGCACCAATGCCGTATTTTTGGCCTACCTAAAGCCATTTACTGTATTTGCGTTCAGAAAGATGAGAACATTCGCTATTACACATCCGACGAAAGCTGCCGTGTGGGGAAGGGGTATGCCGAGCAATACAAGCTGCAGATCGAGCGGCAAAATCTGCTGAATGTGGACGGCTGCCTGGATCCTGAGTTTGACGATGGAAAATGGCCTCATGCGATCGTCACGGAACCCTTAGATACGGAGTACTGTGAAACCGACTGTCCTGCGGATGCGTTGATCGAACACTTACCCGTTCGGCAGGTCCGGGTCGGCAGAGAGGGTTTTGTCTACGATTGCGGGCAGAATACCACCGGCTATCCGGTGCTGGAGCTTCATGCCCGTAAAGGCGAATTGATCCGGGTCATTTTTTCCGGGGAACTGCTTCCCGACGGCAATATTGACCGCAATTATGGACACAGCCAGGAATTCTCCGTCGTTACGGACGGCAAGGTGCAAACCGTGCAGCCGGAGTTCACCTGGTCCGGCTTCCGTTGCTTTGAGATCGCGGGCAATGCGGAGCCGAAATCTGTAAAGGTGATCCACGCAGACATTCCCGTCACGGCTACCTTTGACTGCGATAATGAAACGATCAAGTCGGAGGCCAA
>JAZNZG010000155.1:0-7346 GCA_045594825.1 Faecousia sp.
CGCCCCACAAACTGCTTTCTCAGCATTTCCAGTGTGGGAGTCCGTTTTATCAGCATACGCTTCTTAAGATGCTCCGGCTCCTTCAGTTCCTCTTCCGTCATCCGGATCAACTGTCTGTCGAAGGACGATGCCTCTAATGCCCGATCTATCCGCACTGCAAATTCTTCCCATGTCCCCGAAATACGATAAAGATAAGTTGCTGCAGCTTCTTTTTCTGCCAGAGAAAGCTCCACTGCAACAATCTGTTGTTCTTTATCCGGAACCAGAAGCCATAAGATCACCGGGGATTCCTTTTCCTCTGCCGCTTCTGAACCAGCCCCTTCGTTCCCGGAATTTATCAGTTCGGGAAGCTTTGATAAATCCAGCTCGCCCTTTTGCATGATTTCCAGACCTTCTAATACAGATGTTTTTTCCGGAGCAGGCAGGATACCCGTCCAGAAGCAATCCCCTCCGCACATTTCAACCAGCCATGGATAGGTTTTTGCCATCCGGCTTTCCTTGACATGTGTTTCTATGGCAGTTGCAAGACGGGGAGCTGTCTCTGCGATTTTTTGATACTTTGCCCCTCGCCCGTACGGCATAAGACCTGCTGCTGATGCAGCCTGCATAGAGTTTATACCGGGAGCCATTTCTTTTTGCCAGGACAAGGTCTTTTCACCTAACTTATGTAATTGCTCTGTCAGGCATTGGTCTAATATATCCAGTTCCCTGCCCAGTCTGGAAAGCCTCACTTTTTCACCGCTATTTAGCTCCATTTCGTATGTATAATCCCTGATTCCAGCATGTTTCAGAAAGCACAGTGGCAATCTCCTTGCATTTTCGTTAGGCGGCAGGATACACAGGCATTCTTCATAGAGCCGAATCTGTGCCGGTCCACGATGCACCATTCCTTCCTCTTCTGCTATATATTCTCCAGTAACCTCCAGAAGTGGGATGCCGGTTATCTTTAATGCCTCCAACACGGCATCGTTATAAGCTGCATACAATTTTTCATATAACCACTGAAGCTTCTGCCCCATGCGGGAGATTGTAAATCTTCCGGAATCGGTTGTTAGTGTCAGTAGGTAATCCGCCAGATGTATGGCAGTGATTTCCCCATACATGACATCCACCTGCTGAAAACGCCCTGCAAAAACAAGCCCATCCGTTTCCAGCACAATCCGGCACTCCTGTGCAAAAAGCGGACATTCCACATACCCCTCAAAGGCCTCAGTCACAGTTTCCTGTTCCACTGCCTTGTCAGTATTCAGTCCCATATTGAATGGAATCATGCCATCACCTGCTTTCTGTTATAGCTTATTTCCGCAGTTTCCGCAGAACTTTGTTCCCTGCTGATTCTGGGTGCCGCAGGCACTGCATATTCCGGTGGGTGGTGCTGCCGCCTGGGCCAGATTAGTACCACAATTGTTACAAAAGCGGCTGTTCTGGGCGTTCTGTGCACCACAAGCCGGACATATCTTTAACGCCATGGACGCACCGCAGTTATTGCAGAATTTACCTGCGCCGGCGGGTTTCCCGCAATTAGGGCAAATAGTAGTCTTACTTTCGATTTTTCCCTGCCATACAGTCGCAGAAGCTCCGGCTTCGTCTATATTACGACGCATCGCCTCTGCTCTGGCTCTTGCAACATAAATCTCCTGTCTGGGAGCACAGTCTGTACACAGACCCTCTTCCTCGTTCCAGCAATGATCGCATACATATTTATTACAGGAAGGACATCTGTGGAAATGACGCATGGCTTCATTTTTTGCCCGTTCAAAAGCCTGCTCATGCTCCTTTTGCCATTCCGGAGATCTTCCCTCAAATCTCTCACTTAAGATGTCTGTTGCCCGGTCTGCACCATAGCCAAGGCTGCTGAGCCTTCCTCCGAGCAGACTTCCAAGGGCACTCGCCCCATCTCCGATTCCCCGGAATAATTTTCCTTTTTTATAGGTTTCACTTTCAATAAAACTGCTTTTATATCCATCATTGCAGATATCACAGTAAAAGGTAAACTGGAAACCTGCCTCCGTGGAATTGTCATGATAATTCCTTGTAAAAGAAGTCAGCATCTTATCTTCCTCCTATTCTCGCCTTGATTTTTTTACCACATACGGTACATTTTGTGTTCTGGAAGAACTGCAATGCATTGCATCTCTTATTTTCACAGTAAACCATCAGTCCACTGCCGCAGGCCTCGCATCGCTCCTGTACAAAGGTCTGTGCTCCGCAAGTGGGGCATGGTACATAAAGAGGTCTCTTGCAGCCTGCACACATGGCCTGTCCCTTCTGAACAGGACGATGACAGGAAGGACAAAGATAACCAAATGGGCTCATGCTTCCGCAGGAAGTACAGATACGTGCATCACTTTCAATAAAGGTACCACAATGAATACAGGGTTGCTTATATGCTGCCATATATTACCCCTCCAATCTTTCTCCACAATCTCCGCAGAACCGGGTTCCTACCGGGTTTTCCTTACCACAGGACGGGCAAAACACTGATGTGGGTTCTTCTGCCTGTAATCTGCTTCCACACTCCTGACAAAACTTTACGCCCGGCGCATTTGCCGCACCACAGGCCGGACACAGATTCTGTACGCCCAGCTTGCTGCCGCATTCCTGACAGAACTTGGTTCCTTCCGGATTCTCATGCCCGCACTGACTGCAGGTTCTTCCGGCCAAAGCTTCCTTCTTAAGTCTTTCCTTTTCCTCTGCCTCTGCTTTCGCTGCATTCAGCTTCTGCTGAGCAGCCGCCAGATTCGCTTGAGTCAACCTCATTTTATCAGCAATCTCGCCAAAACTTTCCAGACCATACTGCTCCACCGCCATCTGCCCGATCTGAACATAAAGGTCTTTTTCCTGTTTCTGCAGGTCAGAAACCTCTCCCTGCAATCTTAAATACTGTGTTGCCGGCTCGTCCTGTGGCATGATGCTGGTCAAGCCTTTCATTAGTCCTCCCAGTCCGCCTAATCCGCTTAAAATGTCTGCCATGGTATTATCCTCCATTCTAAAAAATTAATTGTTTTCATTGTCTGTTATGTAGTTCTCAAACCATTGATCTACATAACCTTTATCTACTCTGGTCAGCCCTGTACGACTGCCCAGCCAGATACAATCCTCACATTCTGCAATTACTTTTATTTCATTATCGGACAGCCCGTTTTTCTCTGTGATCACAAGGCTGCTTACAATAGGAGACTGTAAATAGTCCAGCTGCGGACAAAGCAGTATCCCATTGGATTCCGTTGTTATCCATAACCTCTGTTCCTGATCCAGAAACAACCATCTTACCTTGTCTCCGGGAATACCATCCTCCCGGTTCCAGATATCTGTAACAATCCATTCTCTCTCATCCTGTAATCTTACTCTTGCAAGACCTCCGAGATTCAAATGCCCCGTGGCAATCAAAAGTTCCTGTTCCGATATGGGCAAAATCGCATTCACATACCGATGGGGCAATCCCTCGTCTATAGAGAGATACTCCCACTCTCCGTCATGTTTCCGGATACTGCAGCCACCTTTTCCAGCTGCCAGATAGGTACCAAACCACAATTGTTCTTTTACCCTAAGAATTACATTTACACAGTCATCTGACAATCCGTTTTCCGAAGTCAGAATCTCTTTTACCTTCCAATTTCCCTGTTCAGGCTCCAGATAGGCCGCACCTTCCATGGTGCCTATCCACAAGCCATCTTCGTAAGCCATCAGGGTATTCACTCTGCCTCCCGGTATCTGCGGTTCCCCAAAGGAGAAAAGTTCTTCTCCTTCTTCGTTGAAGGCAGTAATACCGCTGCTGTGTCCTGCCCAGACCAAACCATCTGCCGTTCGGCAAATCCCTGAAGCATACACCATTTCAATCTGAGCATCCAATTGTTTATTAAGTTCCCCCGATGAACGGTCCAAAAGCAGGATACCATCCTTGCCTCCCACCCACAGATACGTTCCGTCATCATACAAAGCTGAGATTTCCTGTCCTTCCAGAAAGATACTTAAACCTTCCAAAACAGCTTCTTCTTTCTTTTCCAATTCCACTCCGCAGGAAGTACACAGCAGCAGAACTATCATGAACAGCAATGCCAATACATATTTTTTTCTCATCATGTTAAATGCCCCTTTTCCATGCGGTAAAAGGTATCACAAAAGCTTTCCGCTTCCCTTTCATCATGGGTCACCAGAACCACCGCCGCAGTCCCTTCAGAATACTTTCGAACCACATCCATTGTAATCTTTTTCGTGGCTTCATCAAGATTACTGAAGGCTTCATCCAATAAAAGAAGCGGACGTTTACATGCCAGCGCTCTGGCTATTGCTACTCTTCTGGCCTGCCCGCCGGAGATTTCATAGGGACGACGGTTCAGCAATTCTTCAATGCCAAGCTCCGCTGCCAGCTTTCGAACATATTCCTGACGATTCTTTCTCCCCTGAACAGGACATCCAAAACCAATGTTGGCTCTCACACTCATATGGTTCCACAGAGCGGGATCCTGAAACACCATGGCAATACCTCTCTTGTAAGGCTTATCCTCCAATGGCTTTGCATCACAGGTAATACTGCCGCTGTCTGCTGCCTGCAGCCCTGCCAGAATATGCAGCAGGGTACTTTTTCCGCTGCCGCTTTCCCCCAATACTGCCACCCGGTCCAGATCTTTGATCTGCAGAGACACCCCATCCAGGGCTTTTACATTTCCGTATGCTTTTGACACATTTTGAATATCAATTACCATGTTTTCTCATCCTTAACAGCCCTATCATTGCCACAGTCACAGTCAGGCAGACCAACACCACTACCATACAAAATCCCGACACCATTTCCGAAGCTCCGTAGTGCAGATAATTATAAATCTTAATGGAAAAAGGTTCTTTTCCCGGTGGCGCAGTCATCAGGGTAACTCCCACATCTCCTATGGCTAATAAAAATACCAACAACCCGGATGCCAAAATACCCGGTGCAAACATAGGAAGCTTCACTGCCAAAAATGCCTTCCGCTTACTGCTTTGCAGCACTTCCGCCGCCTCCAGACACTTTTTATCCACACGGAAGAGCATCCCCGTAAGTATCATAGTTCCGAAAGGCATGAAGCGTGTAGCACATCCCAGTGCCGGGAACAAAAGTGTCCCCGTAATTCCATGAAGAAATGATCCATTCAAAAGCTCCAGCCACCCTACACCGATCAAGGCCCCCGGCATAGCCAAAGGGAACAAAAACAACATCCGCAAAAATCGATTTCCGGTACTACAGAGAATCGCAGCTGCGGCAAAAGCGGGAAAAATGGTAAGCAATGCTGCCATCAATCCAATCCCACAAGAAATCATCAGTTCCTCTCCGGCAAGAACTGCCGAAGCTGTAAGCTGTTCCCAGGAACCGATTCCTACCGTTAGCGTAACCACCGGAATCAGGATCTGCATTACACAGAGTCCAATGGCTGCTGTACAAATTCCTTTTGTCAGCCCGGACAAATACAGTCTGACCTGACTGTGTGATCTGACCGGAATAAAAATCTGCTGCAGACCATTCTGGGAAAGCATCACCACGATCAAAATCAAAATGATCAAAGGAATCGCCAGCCAAAAAGAATTGACAGCCCTCCCATATGCCGAAAAGTCCGAGAACAGTTCCATAGCGTACACATTGTACTGAAATAAGGACGGAATGGAAAAATCTGTGGCCGAAAGCACAAATACGCATCCGGCTCCCGATAACAGCCATGGCAGCATCTGGGGCAGGCAGATACCATACAGCACAGTATCTCCTTTCTTGCAAAGCAAGCCCGCTTCTGCCAAACGTACATCCTGCCTTTCCAGCCCAAGCAACGCCAGTGCCGTACAAATTGGAAGATATGCCATCACTTCCACGATGACGCAAGGCAACAGTCCAAATATCTGCATCCGCAGCAAAGGCGGACAGATTTTCCCCAACAACCGCACCAGCTCCATCCAGGACAGTGCGTAGATATATTGGGGAACCGGCAAAAGCAGCAGAAACCACCAGCGAAGGCTTTTTTCTCTTAGTCTTCCTGTAAAAATTCCCACCGCAGCATAGAATCCAATGAGCATGCAGCCAATTGCTGTAAGCACACCTAATGAAATGGTATTTCTCAAAAGCCCCCATCTCCTGCTGTTTGGTATTGCCAATCCCGGATTCCCGGCTTCCAAAAGAAGTGTGACCACAGGAGCTGCAAAGAGCAAAACATAAATTACGCCGCCTATGATCTGCTTCTTATGATATTTCAGGAATTGCTTCATGAAGCATCTCCAAAGATTTCCTGCATATCCTCACTTGCAGTTTCCAGCTGCTCATAAACCTCTTTCAGATTTACCTTCATACCGGTTACTTCCAGACCGCCCGCATCTACGCCGGGACGAACGGACAGATCAAAGAAGCCATCTTCAATCAGTCTCTTTTCACTTTCTAAAGATACAATATAGTCAATAAAGATTTTTGCATTTTCTTCATGAGGTGCTCCGGCGATCATTGCAGCAGTATTAGGAGTGATCAACGTACCCATCTGATCTTCGCCCTGATCCGCGAATACCATTACTACCGGTTTACCATCTTCTATAGCACCCTTCGCATCGTCTGTGTCTGTATAACCAATAGCCACCTGACCAGCCGCTGCCATATCACGGGTTACAGAGTTACCGTCAACCACCTGCACGCCGCGGTCTGCCAGTTCCTGAAAAATTCTCTTTCCTTCTTCCGCACCCACTGCCGCATATACCGCTGCCGCCTGGGTTCTTGTGGTACCGAACATCGGATAGGCAATGGCAATATCCTTTGCCTCATATTTGTCACTGATCAGATCATAAATACTGGCAGGATATTCACTTTCCTCTAAAAGCTCTGTATTGACCAGCATCACGCGGGCTCTTCCGCCAAATGCGGTCCAATAACCCTCTGCATCTTTGTAAGCATCCGGGATATCCGCTGCTTTAGGCGATACATAAGGCTGTAACAGCCCTTCATCCTGCAAAAGCATAGTCTGTGTAAATTCATTATTCCAATAAACATCACAGACAGGCTTATCCTTTTCTGCAATCAGACGATTGGTAAGGCCTGTAGTTTTATTGGCCTCCAGATCATATACTGCATTTACTTTAATGCCTGTCTCTTTTTCAAAATCCTCAAATACAGGCTCCGCATAAATCTGGTCTACCGCCGTATAGATGGTAATTTCCTTTTTACCGGAATTGCCCAGAGCACATCCGCACAGGCAGATGGCACCAAGCACGGCAAGTGAAATTGCTTTCATTAATTTCCGCATATGATATTCTCCATTTCGCTTTATTTTCTGCCGTTACTACATTCTGCTGTTACTACAGCTGATCCCGCCAGTTGGGATCGTTCAGATCCGGCTTATGATTAT
>JAZNZG010000156.1:0-2036 GCA_045594825.1 Faecousia sp.
CGTTGACCACCAGGTCATACTGGTTGGCGTTAACAGCCAGTAGCTTTTCGATGTCGCCTTCTGCGTCCAGCAGGGTCTGCAGACCGCCCTGGGGCATGGAGAAAGGATTGTGGCAGAATTCCAGCTCGCCGGACTCTTCGCCCATTTCGTACATGGGGAAGTCCACGATCCAGCACATGGCGTACTGCTCTTCATCAAAGTGACCGGGGATACGGCGGCCCATCATGGTACGGACAACGCCTGCGGTCTTTTGGGCAGCGGATCTCTTCTGGGAGGCTGCCATACAAACGAAGCTGCCGGGCTTAAGGCCAAGCTTTGCGGTCAGAGCTTCGGTGTGATCTGTGAGGAACTTGGAAACGCCGCCGGTGAGCTGGCCGTTTTCGTCTACCTTTACCCAGCAGACCTTGTTGCCGGTCTGGACTTCCACATCCTTCAGAAGCTTGTCGATCCACTTGCGGCCCTCTGCGAAGTTGTCAACGCTGACAGCCTTGACGGTGGCGTTCTCAAAGGGACCGAAGCCGCAGCCTGCCACTTCTGCGGTGATATCCTGTACCTCCAGGTCGATACGCAGGTCGGGCTTGTCGGAGCCGTAACGCTCCATGGCATCGTTGAAGCCGATCCGCTTCCAGGGCCAGGGAGATACTCTTTTGAACTTGCCGAAGTTCTGGAACACGGGGCCCAGCACCACTTCCAGGGTGGACAGCACATCGTCCTGGGTGGCGAAGGCCATTTCCATATCCAGCTGATAGAACTCGCCGGGGGTACGGTCGGCACGGGCATCCTCGTCACGGAAGCAGGGAGCGATCTGGAAATACTTGTCAAAGCCGGAGGTCATCAGCAGCTGCTTGAACTGCTGGGGAGCCTGGGGCAGAGCATAGAACTTGCCGGGATGGTTACGGGCGGGGACCAGGTAGTCACGGGCACCCTCGGGGGAGGAGGCGGTGAGGATGGGGGTGGTCATTTCCAGGAAACCTTCCTCGGTCATGCGGCGGCGGATGTCAGCCACCACCTGGCAACGCAGGATGATGTTCTGCTTCACCGCAGGATTCCGCAGGTCCAGGTAACGGTACTTCAGACGGACATTTTCGTCGGCGGCCCGGAACTTGTTGATCTCAAAGGGCAGGGAGTTGTGGACGCACTTGCCCAGCACCTTGATTTCGCTGGGGACCACTTCAATTTCGCCGGTGGCCTGCTTGGGGTTTTTGCTTTCGCGTTCACGGACGGTGCCGGTAACGGAGATGGTGGACTCCTTGTTGATGGGCTTGACAAGCTGCATCATCTCATCGGTCTCCACCACTACCTGGGTAGTGCCGTAGAAGTCCCGCAGGACCAGGAAAGCGAAGTTGGAACCCACCTCGCGGATGTTTTCCAGCCAACCAACGATGGTAACGGACTTGCCTGCGTCACAAAGACGCAGCTCGCCGCAATTATGTGTTCTGGATTGTTTCATAGGTTTTCCCCTCTTGCTATAAAGAATATCGATTTATTTTCGCACAAAATAAGAAAATTGTCAATTCCTTTGTTGCAGTAAAAAGGCCGCCGGAAGAACCGGCGGCTTTGGTTTATTCTCCTCGGAGCATGATCTGCAGGATCTCCTCGTCGGTGGCGTGCATGCCTTCACGGCCCATGCGGCCCACGGATTCGATGGTATCCTCCACGCTGCCCATCACAAGACCTTCGCCGGGCTGGAACGCCAGACCCCGCAGGCCCAGCTCGTAGCCGGTAACGGCACAGTCCACGGCGGTGGCGATCTTGGCGGCACAGGAGGACTTGGCACCGTCGCACACCATGCCGCCTACGGTGGCGATGGTGTTGGTGATGGTGTCGGACACCTGCTGGTACAGAGCCTGCTTGGGCTGTGCCTCACCCAGCATATAGGCGATGGCGGCACCGGCACCGCAGGCGGCACTGACTGCACCGCAGTAGGCGGAAAGAGAGCCGATGTACTGCTTCTGATGGATGGCGATGAGGTTGCTCACAGCCAGGGAGCGGATCATCCGCTCATGGGAGATGTGGTAGGTGTCGGCATAGACCTT
>JAZNZG010000157.1:0-4179 GCA_045594825.1 Faecousia sp.
ATGTTGCCGACGACAACAGCGAAGAAGCTGTTCAGGCCCATGCCGGGAGCCATTGCAAAAGGTTTGTTGGCCAGGAAAGCCATGCAGAACATACCGATTGCGGACGCGATACAGGTTGCCAGGAACACACCGTTCCAAAGAGCGGAACCGGCATCAAAGTTGGTCAGCAGGTTGGGGTTCAGTGCGATGATGTAAGCCATTGTCATGAAGGTAGTCAGACCGGCAATGATTTCAGTACGGACATTGGTGCCGTTCTCATTCAGCTTAAACAGCTTATTCATAGATCTATTCTCTCCTTATTTATATTTTGTACCTTACAGCACATGCTACATTATAGCCTAAAATCAGCCAATACACAATATATTTGGGTGAGTTTTTTTGCAAACACAACATATTGTTATATATTGCTTTACTTGGAGAAAAAAAGATGGTATAATAATAGATATAATGCACAAAGGAGAAACGCTATGTCCATTGAAAAAGTGAAGGCATATTTCGAAAAACAAGGGATGCTGGACCGAGTTTTGGAGTTTCCTGTTTCCAGTGCCACCGTGGAACTTGCTGCAGTAGCCGTGGGCTGTGAGCCTGCAAGAATTGCAAAGACCCTGTCTTTCCAGGTAAACGGTCAGCCTATTGTCATTGTTACAGCCGGCGATGCCAAAATAGACAATGCAAAGTATAAGGCCACTTTCCATGCCAAGGCTAAGATGTTGTCCCCGGATGAAGCTGTCAGTCTGGTGGGGCATGCCGTGGGTGGAGTTTGTCCCTTTGCAGTAAACGAGAGCGTTACGGTATATCTGGACGAATCCCTCAAACGGTTTGAAACGGTATTCCCCGCATGCGGCAGCAGTAACAGTGCCATCGAACTGACGATCCCCGAACTGGAGGAACACTCCCGGCTTCAGGGGTGGGTGGATGTTTGCAAGTCATGGCAGGCGTTGTGATAATCTTGACATTATACCGGAAATTAGGTAAAATATTCCAAAATCCATTATAAAACAGAGGAGGCGAATCTGTTTTGAGAGAAAGAGACGGAGCGTATAATCGTGCTGTGCGTGGTTATTCATCCGGTGTGTCACCGATCAAACTGGCCATTATAGTTGCAATACTTGTTATTGTATTGGTTGGTTTTTTCTGTTATCTGATTTGGGGAAATATCGCAGGTGAGATCACATTGGAGGCAGGCTCTGCCCTGGAGGGCAGTCAGTTCCTTGTGATGGACTGGGGTATGAGTCCCAAGATCACATCCGATGTGTCCAAAATTGATATGTCCGATACCGGCGATTACATTGTGAAAGTTCGGTACCATGGTACAGACTTTTATCCAACCCTTCATGTAGTGGATACACTTGCACCCGTGGTAACTTCTCAGGATGCGGTAGTGTATTCTGCCAATTTGCCGGACCCGGAGATTTTTATCCAGCAGGTACAGGACGGAACCACCGTGTCAGTTACTTATGTACAAACGCCCGATATGTCCAAAGAGGGGTTGCAGGAGGTACAGCTGTGTGTTACTGACCGCGGCGGCAATTCCGTATTTACTACTGCCAAGATGAACATCATGCTGGATACGGAAGGTCCTGCAATTTTGGGTGTTAATGACATGTCCATCTACAAGGGCGGTTCTATTTCCTTTGACAGCGGCGTACTGGTGCAGGACAATTGTGATACAGAGCCTGTATTAACTGTGGACAGCAGCAAAGTGGACACGAACATTGCCGGCACTTATGAGGTGGTGTATCGTGCCGTTGATGCCGCGGGCAACGCGTCTGCCAAGACAGCAAAGCTTACCGTGGCGGAAAGAACGGATGCCTATGTGGAAGAAGCTGTCATCAATGAGATGGCAGATGAGATCCTGGATTCCATCATCACACCGCAGATGGATGCAGAGGCACAGGTCAATGCTGTTTATGTTTGGATCCAAAACTATTGCACCTACCGCGACAGCTCTGATATGACCGACCGTATGCAGGCGGCATATGCCATGATGACGGAGCTGGAGGGTGACAGTTACAGCTATTACGCACTTTCTTCGTTGTTCTTTGACCGACTGGGACTTCCCAATATCGCTATCAAGCGAGCTGCTTTCTCCGTCCGCACTTCCACGCATTTTTGGAACATGGTTAGTGTTGACGGCGGCGAAACATATTACCATTTTGACACCTGTCCCCAGGCAGGCTTCTCCGTTCGCATTTGCCTGGCAACAGATGAACAAGCAGAAGCATGCAATGAGTATACAGCAGGATATTACACTTTTGATAAGAGCAACTATCCTGCCACACCAGTGGAGTAAGGAGTTCATATGAAGACATTAGGCGTTATTGGCGGTCTTGGCCCCATGGCCACCGCGTATTTCATGGAACTGGTCACCAAGATGACCAAAGCAGGCTGCGACCAGGAGCATCTGCAAATGATCGTTTACAGCCAGCCCACCATTCCTGACCGTACTGCATACATTCTGAAAAAGAATCCCAACAGTCCTGTGCCCGAGATGGTGCGTCTTGCCAAGCTTCTGGAACAGCAGAAAGTGGATGCCATTGCCATTCCCTGCGTCACTGCCCACTATTTCTGGAAAGATGTCAGCGAGCAAGTGGACACCCTGGTGCTTAACGCCATAGTCGGTACTGCAGAGCATTTGAAGGAGAACGGTGTCACCAAGGTAGGAATTATGGCGACCGATGGAACCATTGCAACCGGACTTCTGCAGCAAACCCTGGAAAATGCCGGAATGGAAGTATTGCTTCCGGATCCTGTCAGCCAGCAGGGTGTTATGAACCTGATCTATCGCGATATTAAGGCAAACCGCCCCCCGGATATGGACTTGTTCCGTGCCATCAGCAGCAAGCTCCACGAAGAGGGTGCTGAGGCAATCATTTTGGGCTGTACCGAGCTTTCTCTCATCAAAAAGGCATACGATATCGGCCCCGGCTTTATCGATGCTTTGGAAGTGCTGGCACGCTTGGCGGTGCTGGCCTGCGGCGAACTTGTGGATGACTACCGGTGTCTGATTTCCAAGTAAACAGAAACACCCCGACAGGACGCATTTCCTGCCGGGGCTTCTGCTTACTGTGAGGGGAACCGTTTGCATTTCTGCCTGCGGCAGAAATAAAGGATGTGCCCGGTCAAGCCCTGGCACGCAACAGTCCACCGGACTGTTGCATTTAGATTATTCGATTCCCTCAACCTCACCTCCACCAATAAGAAAAGCCACCCGCCAGGGTGGCTTTTCTTATTGGCAACAGTTGATAATAATGATACGGTTTCATATGGTTTCACAAAAAACTGAAACCACAATAAAGAAAGTGAAACCATAGATTGTTGGATTAATTAGGATTCACCGAATGTGGTTATTATAGTTTTTTAGCATACAAACGGTCGATGCCGTTTCCGTAATTTACGATATCTTTTACATAGTAATAGCCGTATTTTTCATACAAGCCAATGTATTCTGTTGGAATATAGGTACAATCAAATCCTATGCCTTTGGCGTATTGATTTGCGAAATCAATAAGTTTTTCGCTGATTCTGTTGCCGCGATAATCTTCGCTTACAAATAAAGTCGATATCCAGGGAAAGATCTCTGGCAATGGATAATAGTCGGACTTCATGATGGTCACCATGCCAACGATTTGCCCATCCACCATTGCTGCAAACGGGCATTCCCATTCTATGAATTCCCAATTTTTAATTACTTTTATGGTATGCTCTTTTACATCCAACCAAGAGAAGTTTTCTACAAAGTACAGTAAACTATCCGCTAGGATGGTACCCTGATCAACTTTTTGCAACTCAACTGATTCCATTCTTGCCACTCCGTTTTTCTGTTTACTAAATTCAAATTTGTCGAATCAATTATACCACGGCTGCGTGATAATTCAATATTCTACAATAAAAGACCGACCATTCAGATACTTATCGTATCAAAATGATCGGTCTTATTTGGTGGAGCAACAGCGTCTAAAAGTGAACCCTCTACCGCTGCATTGCTTTCCTCAATATCGGACAAAAGCTCATCATCTATGGTAACGGGCTTGTCCCCGGAATTGAAGATAATCGTTATTTTATCATCATAAAGGAAGATAGCATTTACAAAGACATTGATCAGCGTCTTTCTGTAGGAAATGCTGTCCGCTTTGTCCTTGCGTAGCTGTGACAAGAAGAATTTAACCTCAGTAATGG
>JAZNZG010000158.1:0-4861 GCA_045594825.1 Faecousia sp.
CACCGCACCAAGAGCCGCCGCCGTTGATCCCCGGAGCTGTGGAGTAGTCAGGAGGTTTCTTTTGAAAACTGTACTCATCACCGGCGGCTCCCGTGGTATCGGAGCGGCCGCTGTGGAAGCCTTTGCCCGTCGGGGCGACAAGGTTTATTTTATCTATGAGACCCATCACGAGGATGCAAAGGCCGTGGCGGAAAAAACCGGTGCCACAGCCATCTGCTGTGATGTGGCCGACGGCAACGCCGTCAAAGCCGCTTTCCGTCAGATCGGCAGCGTGGATATTCTTGTGTGCAATGCCGGTATCTGTTACAGCGGTCTGATGTCCCAGCTGAGAGAAGAGCAGTGGGACCGGATTTTTGATGTAAATGTCAAGGGTATTTACCATTGTGTCAACGCCGCCATGGCCGGATTTTTGGAAAAGCAGTCCGGCTGTGTCATCACCGTCAGCTCCATGTGGGGGCAGGTGGGTGCTTCCTGTGAGGCTGCCTACTCCGCCACAAAGGGTGCGGTCATCGCTTTGACCCAGGCTCTTGCCAAGGAGCTGGGACCCAGCGGCATCCGGGTCAACTCCGTTGCTCCCGGTGTGATCCTGACGGACATGTGTGCCGGCGTAGACCCGGAGATTTTGGAAGATATGGCACAGGATACCCCTGTGGGCCGTAACGGCACCCCCGGAGATGTGGCTGCTGCCATGCTGTACCTTGCGGACGCAGAATTCGTCACCGGGCAGGTACTGCCTGTTAACGGTGGATATATCATTTAGGAGGATTTACCGATGAAGATTGCAATTGGCTGCGATCACGGTGCATTGGAACTGAAGAACGCCGTCATCGACCATCTTACCAAAAAGGGCTATGAAGTCGTAAATTTCGGCACCGACACCCCAAATAGCTGTGATTATCCCGACTTTGCCGCCCCCGCCGCCAAAGCGGTTGCGTCCGGCGAATGTGACAAGGGCATCGTGCTGTGCACCACCGGTATCGGCGTGTCCATCACCGCCAACAAGGTCAAGGGCATCCGCTGTGCTCTGCTGAGCGATGTCATGTCCGCCCGGCTGACCCGGGAGCATAACGATACCAACATGATGGCCATGGGAGCCGGTGTTGTGGGTCAGATGCTGGCACTTCAGATCGTGGACACCTGGCTGGGCACGGAGTTTTCCGGTGTGGAGCGTCACCAGAACCGTATCAACAAAATGATGGCACTGGAAACGGAATAAGCAAACATTAACGAGGCGTATGCAGCTGCATACGCCTCGTTTTTATTACAGACAGAATTTCCGGATGGCCTTTCCCACGCCGCTGTCGTTGCAGGAGCAGGTGATGTAATCCGCCCGTTCCCGTACACCCGGCCAGCATTCTTCCATAGCAACGCCGATACCGGCCATTTCGATCATGGACATATCGTTGTGTCCGTCGCCGAAGGCGATGGTCTGCTCCATGGGGATCCCCAGGTGCTCTGCCAGGTGCTGCAGAGCATAGCCCTTAATGCCCTTTGCGCTGTTCAGCTCCAGGTTGTTGGGCAGAGAGCTG
Source organism: Faecousia sp. (assembly GCA_045594825.1). Classification (GTDB taxonomy): domain Bacteria; phylum Bacillota; class Clostridia; order Oscillospirales; family Oscillospiraceae; genus Faecousia. Next base: position 1,530 of record JAZNZG010000158.1, read on the forward strand.
CTCACCTCGATGCCGGGGATCTTCCAGTTCAGCAACAGCTCATGACGCAGGTCATACTGGTCCTTCCGGAAGTGGAACAGCAGCTTCTGCACATCCTGCTTTTCCTGGGCAAGATAGGCCTTCAGGTCCGCCACCGGGAGTCTTGTGCTTTGTATCAGCTGCTGCTCATGTTCATTGATGGCAAACCCCGGAATGAGGGGGAAAAACGCAGCGTTCATATAGCCCTTATTGCCCATATAGCAGTCATAAACGGTGTGATATTGCTCTGCCTCCTCAAACACATCGATGGCCTGCTGCCAGGGGATCAGTTCCCGGCTGATAACCGTGCCGGTTTCCAGGTCCACCACCTCGGCACCGTTGATAAAAATGGCATACCGTACAGGCAGGCCCTGAAGACACTCCGGAATGGCTCCCGGCAGACGGCCTGTGGCCGGCACCAAATGGATGCCCTTATCCGCAGCATCCAGCAAAGCCCGGCGGTTTTCCTCCGTCAACTCCTTTTGGTCGTTGAGCAGTGTTCCGTCCAGATCAAACGCGATGAGCTTTATATCCATAGCTTAGTCCTTTCCTCTCAGCTGCCAGAATGCCACGGCACTGGCTGCCGCCACATTCAGCGAATCCACCCCATGATACATGGGGATCTTTACCGTATAATCACAATCGGCAATGGTGCTGTCTGCCAGGCCGTCACCCTCGGTGCCCAAAACGATGGCCAGCTTTTCTTCCGCCATCAGGGCAGGGTCCTCCACGGATACGGAATCATCCGTCAATGCCATGGCTGCCGTTTTAAAGCCCATGGACCGGAGGGTGTCCGTCCAGTTTTGGTCCAGATATGTCCAGTTCACCTGGAATACCGTGCCCATGCTCACCCTTGCCGACCGGCGGTACAGGGGATTGGAGCAGGCCGGGGTCAGCAGCACCGCGTCCATGCCCAAGGCAGCCGCCGAGCGGAAAATAGCACCCAGGTTGGTGGGATTCATAATATCCTCCAGCACCGCCACCCGCTTTGCTCCGGCACAGACCTCCTCCACCGTAGGCAGCTCCCGGCGACGCATGGCACACAGCATGCCCCGGGTCAGCTGATAGCCGGTGAGCTGGGTCAGCAGATGAAATTCGGCGGTATATACCGGAAGCCCGGCACACCGCTCCAAAACACACCTTGCCTCGCCTTGGATATGCTTGTGCTCCACCAGAAAGGACACCGGCTCATAGCCCGCGTCCAACGCCCGCTCAATGACCTTGGGACTTTCGGCAATAAACAGCCCCTCCTTCAGACAGTGGCGGTTCAAAAGCTGAGCCTCCGTCAGCCGGGCATACACATCCAGCTGTGGAGCATTAAAATCCGTAATTTCGATAATGTTCAGCATATCCTTCTCCATAACAGGTTTTGAAATTATTATAGTATTACTTTCCCTATCTGTCAAATTCCGTTTGGAGGCAAGCCGCCAACCGGAATTCGCTGATTTTTACAAATGTCCTTGAAAACCAAGCTCTTCCATCATATAATAAAGAAAACCATCCTTAAGAAATGAGGCATCTTATGGAAAAGCAAAATTTGAAAGGCTGGCTGTACCTGCTGCCGGCGTTCCTTTTCCTGGGTGTGTTTATGGTGTACCCTCTGGTTGATGTATTTATCTACTCCTTTGAGGAGGGTTACAACTCCGCATCCCAGACCTTTTTCGGAACCGGCCTGTACAACTACCGGTATATCCTCCGGGATCCCTACTTCCTCCAGGCACTGAAAAACACCTTCATCCTGGTGGCCATCACCGTGCCGGTATCCACCGGCATCGCCCTGCTGATCTCCCTGGGACTTTCCTCCATCCAGCCCCTGCGGAATCTGTATCAGACCGTTTACTTCCTGCCTTATGTCACCAACACCCTGGCGGTCGGCCTGGTGTTTATGATCCTGTTCAAAAAGACCGCCTATACCGACGGCCTGGTGAATCTGATCATCAACTGGTTTGGCGGGTCATCGGTGGACTTTATCGACGGTCCTTAGTGGGCCAAGATGTTCGTACTGTGCTTTTATACCGTTTGGGTGGTCATGCCCTTTAAGATTTTGGTGCTCACCGGTGCTTTGGCCTCGGTGAAGCAGTCCTACTACGATGCCGCCAAGATCGACGGCACGCCCCGGTGGCGGGTATTTACCCGGATCACCCTGCCTGCCATTTCCTCGTCGCTGTTTTATCTCATCATCACCGGCTTCATCGGTGCCTTCAAGGCCTACTCCGACGCGGTGGCTTTGTTCGGCACCAACCTGAACGCCGCGGAAATGAACACCATCGTCGGCTATGTCTACGACATGCTTTACGGCAACTCCGGCGGTTACCCCTCCTATGCCTCTGCCGCCGCCATCGTGCTGTTTGCCATCGTGCTGACCATCACCTGCATCAATCTGCTGGTCAGCCGCAAGCATGTCCACTATGTGTGAGGTGCTGCCATGGAAAAGTCTTATACCTCCATTGAGCGTGCTGCCCTCCTTCGCAGCCGTGCCGTCAAGGTCATCACATACACCTTCCTGACCCTGTGGGCCCTGTTGGTGCTGTTCCCCTTCTACTGGATGCTGCTGACCTCGGTAAAAAGTTACAGTGCCTATTCCTCTGAATTTATCCCGGCATTCTACACCCTGTCCCCCACCTTCCAAAATTATATCGATGCCTTTACCGCCGTGCCTCTGGCGGGGTATCTTCTGAACACCCTGATCTTCACCCTGGCCACCACCGCCATCATGCTCATTGTGACCATCCTGGCTGCCTTTGCCTTTGCCCGGCTGAACTTCAAGGGCCGGGACCTGGCCTTTACTCTGTTCTTGGCACTGATGATGATCCCCTCGGAGCTGGTGGTCATCACCAACTTTGTCACCATCACCAATGCCGGTCTGCGGAACAGCTTTATGGGTCTGATCCTGCCCTCCGTCACTTCCGTATTCTACATTTATCTTTTGCGGGAAAACTTCGCCCAGATCCCCGACGAGCTCTACTACGCCGCAAGGGTGGACGGCACCTCCGACCTGAAATACCTGTTCAAGGTCATGGTGCCCATCTGCAAGCCCACCATCATCACGGTCACCATCCTCAAGGTCATCGAGTGCTGGAACTCCTTCGTCTGGCCGCGTCTCATCACGGACGACCCGGCATTTTACCTCGTTTCGAACGGCATTCAGGAGATCCGCGAAAACGGCTTCGGCAGAGAGAATATTCCGGCCATGATGGCGGCGGTCGTTGCCGTCTGCGTGCCGCTGTTCCTTCTGTTCCTGATTTTCAGAAAGAAGATCATGGCAGGCGTTGCGAGAGGAGGAACCAAGGGATGAAGCTTTTCAAAAAATCCGC
>JAZNZG010000159.1:0-15393 GCA_045594825.1 Faecousia sp.
AATAGGAACAAAAACGAAAGAACAACGGAAGCGGTGCCGCAGTACACGTTTGGCAGGCCTTCCTTGATGGTCAGATCCAAACCACCGTTCATATTGCCTGCAACTTGACGCATGGCATCCAAAAGTCCCAGGAGAGTATGCTCGTTGGCAATATTCAGCCGGAAGGTGGTAGGGAATTTATTGACGCTGGACTGCGTGGCCTGAAGTGCGGAAAAAGCAGGCAGCGTAAGGAATGCGGTCATGCCGATAGCCAGCAAAGAGAATACTGCTATCCGCAACAGATCGGCAAAGAATTTTTTGTAATTTTCCCAACGGCAGATCTGATAACAAATAAAGCAGAGCAGTACAAAAATACACACAAAAAAGCCGATATAGTAATTGGTGGCAACCGCAAAAAACAGGCTGATGGTGTACAGCAGGAATTTTTTGTCCTGCAATAGGGAAACCATACCCAGCATCACCAAAGGAAGCAGGGCAAAGGTATCCAACCACATGATGTTCCACTGGTAACCCAGAGCCCAGGCACACAGGGCATAGAAGCTGCCGAAAATGGAGATGGAAATGTCGTTCTTTTCAAAGACTTTTTTCAAAAAAACAGAAAAGAACAATCCGGCAAAGCCAAGCTTCAGGGGCATTAAAAAAGAAAAGTAACCCAGTAGCCAGCTTTCCGGGAGCAGTACGGACAAAAGATTCAGGGGAGATGCCAAATAATAGGCGATCAGACCCAGGTAGTCAAGGCCCATGCCAACATTCCAGCTGTAAAGCAAGGATTGTCCTGACAAAAGAGCACCGCGGAACGCTTTGAAAAAGGGGAAGTATTGGTGGTAGCAATCGGAATACAGCAAAGAGTATGCACCGTCAAAAGTCAGACTGCTTACCAGCTGAACGCACAGCATCCCCACAAAGGGCAATAAGAACGCCAACGCGGTATAATTCCATTGAAAACGCCTTTGACGGGTAAGCTTCATGGTGATCCCTCTACTCATTAAAAGTGATTATTATATTACCACAGAAGAATAACTCCGTAAAGTGAAAAATGGAAGAACCGGACGATTTCCAAAGAAAAAAGCCGGGAGCATATGCTCCCGGTTTTGATTATTCTTCTGTATCCATATCCAGATCGGAGTCGTCGTCAGCATCAAAGTTGTCAGTCATGATTTCGCCCAGACGGACACGGCGGCGGATCTTCATATCTTCCACCTGACGGTGCAGCAGCTCCTTGACATGCAGAGGCCGCTTTATGTTTTTCAAAACCAATGTGGGCATGGTCTTGTCGGCAGAAACAACGCTAACCGTGCCCACACCGAATAACCGCTGTCCCAGAGTGCGGCTGGTGTTGATGTCACGAATGCGGTAGAGAAGGATCTCCTCATCTTTAATATTGAAAAAACCGGTGGACTGGAACAGCCGGTCTTCTGACATAGCATACCGGGTAAAGCTGATGGGCATACCAAGATAGCGTTTGCGGTCTTTCCAAATATAATCCATAATGTGAACCTCCCATTTTTCTTTTATTCTACTGCGGGGAGGGGAGAATGTCAATTAAAGAATCAAACAGATAAGCCCGGAAGCTCCTTCATTGACGATACGGGTCAAACTGCCGCGAAATTTTGCCCGGACATCTTCCGGCGTGCGAAGTAGCTTGGTGGTAAGTCCCTCCCGAATCAGGTCATATACCGATTTGCCGAAGATGTTGCTTTGCCACAGTTTATCCGGGTCTTCATCGGACAAATAGGAAATCAGATCCTGCGACTGCTGTTCACCCCCCACCATAGGGCTGATCTCTGTGTCAATGTCTACACGGATCATGTGAATGGAAGGAGCTCCCGCTTTTAATTTTACGCCGTATGCAGTGCCCTTGCGTACCACCTCTGGGGTCTGCAGAGTCATTTCCTCCGCCCCCGGCATAACGATGCCGTAACCGGTGGCCTTTACCGCGGAAAGTGCGTCAGAGATCTTTTCATACTCTTGTTTGATGGCTGAGAGCTCTGTTAACAGTGATAACAATTGGGCGTCGTTTTCAATTATGATACCGGCTTTATTGCTGAGGATCTCATAGAACAGAGCCTCCGGAAAGGTGATGACACAACAAACCGTCCCTGTGCCCAGGTCTATGTTCTTCATGGAAAAGTCCTGCACCTGTTCCAACTCCTTGACTTGAGACAAAGAGGATTCTGCCTGCCCCAGGGCGGTGATCCCCGCTGCTCTTTGCAACAGTGTCTCATACAGAGCGACCTTTACCGGATGGTCCTGCTCCAAAGCATCCATCCAGCGTGGCAGATACACTTTCACCTCCTGCAATGGGAAATTGTACAGAAGCTGCCGCAGCAGATCTCCGATCTGCATTAGATCCATGCTTTGGCAGTCGGCAGTCATTGCATCCACACCGAACCGCTCCCGGAGCATATCCCGGATGGCCCGGGCCTTTTCACCTGCGGGATTTTGGGAGTTGACGATTACAAGAAATGGCTTTCCCGTTGCCTGCATATCCTTGATGGCCCGTTCTTCGGCATCGATGTAATCCTCCCGGGGAATATCGGTGACGGTCCCGTCTGTGGTCACCACCAGCCCGATGGAGCAGTGCTCCTGCATTACTTTTTTGGTACCAAGCTCTGCGGCGTCCGTCAGCGGGATCTCGTAGTCATACCAGGGTGTTGTAACCATGCGGGGAACACCGTCTTCCTCAGCACCCACAGCACCTGTGACCATATATCCCACCGAATCGATCATACGCACTTTCAGCTGTGTGGTGCCGTCAGGGGAGATGGAAACCGCTTCTTCCGGAACGAATTTCGGCTCGCTGGTCATAATGGTTTTACCGGAACCGCTTTGAGGCAGTTCATCCCTTGCCCGTTCCCTGCGATATGGATCTTCAATATTGGGGATCACCAGGGTCTCCATGATCCGCTTGATCAAAGTGGACTTTCCCGTACGCACAGGACCCACCACACCGATGTAAATATTCCCTCCGGTACGGGCAGCAATTTCAGAGTAAATAGTTTCCATAGCCAGCCTCCTATCCAAATGCCGCTGTTGGTTTACAACAGAGTATGTCCCGTCACGGATAAATAGAACAGATACGGATTTGCATTTTAGATGCAGGTGTGCTATGATACTGTCACAAAGAAAGGAGAATGGTTATGTTGTATGTAGGATGTCATCTTTCCGCCTCCGGCGGGAATTATGCCATGGTGGAAACCGCCCGCTCCATTGATGCCAATACATTTGCCTTCTTCACCCGAAATCCCAGAGGCAGCCAGGCCAAAAAGGAAGACCCGGCAGATTCCGCAAAAGCGGTAAAAGCGTTGCAGGAATTTGGCTTTGGTAAACTGGTCGCCCACGGTGCCTATACCATGAATCTTTGTACCAAGGAGCCGGAGGCCCGTGCCTTTGCGGCAAGCATCCTGTGTGATGACCTGCGTCGAATGGCAGCTCTGCCGGGGAATTACTACAATTTCCATCCGGGCAGCCATGTAGGACAGGGAACGGAAACCGGTATCTCCCAGATCGTGGATGCTCTGAAGCAGGCCCTTGCACCCGGCTACCCGGTAACGGTGCTGTTGGAGACCATGGCCGGCAAGGGCAGTGAGATAGGCGGAAAATTCCAGGAGCTGAAGGACATTATCGATGGTGTGGGCAGCGATCAGATTGGCGTCTGTCTGGACAGCTGCCATATATACGACGGCGGCTACGACATTGTAAACGACCTGGACGGTGTGCTGGCGGAATTTGACCGCATTGTGGGCATTGAAAAGCTGTGTGCCCTGCACCTGAACGATTCCAAGAATGTGTTTGGTAGCCACAAGGACCGCCACGCCTGTCTGGGCGAAGGCAGTTTGGGCCTGGACACCTTCCGCAAAATTGTAAACCACCCGTTACTCAAAGATAAACCGATGATCTTGGAAACACCCAATGAGCTGCCCGGCTATGCCCGGGAGATCCGGCTCCTGCGGGATATGGAGAAATAAAGAAAGGAGGACCCATGACGGCTCTGTTTGAAGCACTGCGGGGAGCAGACCCTGCTTTTTACAATATTCTTACGGCATTTATGCGTTGGGCAGCACCGATCATGGCCGCCATTTTGCTGTTTCGCTGTATCCGGCCTCTGCTGACCTTCCGCAGAGAACCGGAGATTTGGGGCTGGCTGAATCTGTCTGACGGCAGCAAGCTGCCCATTACCCATTGGGAGAATGTTATCGGCCGCCATAAACGCAGCGACCTGGTGATCGAGTTTCCCACGGTGTCCCGTACCCACGGTGTTCTGACCCGGTACGATGACGGCACCTGGACCGTTGCCGATACGGACTCCTCCGGAGGCATTTTGGTCAACGGAGAAAAAATTGATATTAGTGTGGTTACACCGGAGGATGTGATCTCCATCGGTGGTATTGAAATGACCCTGCAGCCTATTTCCCGGCGGCAGGAGCAGCGGCTTGCCCAGCTGCGTACAAAGGCTTCCACGGTGATGTCAAGCCTCTTTAATGTGCTGCTGCTGTCCATTTTCCAAATGCTGACAGCTCTGCTGTTTATGCTGGGCAGTCTGCCGGAGCAGAGTGCCACCATTCTTATTGGCTTTGGCGGTATCATGTGCTGTCAGTGGCTGCTGCTGTTGTTTTATATCTGTATCCGCAGGGCCTCCTTTGAGGTGGAGACCATTGCTTTCTTCATGTGTACCCTGGGTATGTCCGTGATCGCCACCATTGCACCGGAGGAGGCGACCAAACAGTTAATGGCCATCATTATGGGCCTTGTACTGTTTCTGCTGGTTGGCTGGTCGCTCCGAGATCTGGAGCGGGCAAAAAGGCTGCGTTATGTTGCCATGGCAGCGGGTATCGGCTTTTTGCTGATCACATTGGTGTTCGGTGTGGAATACTACGGTGCCAAAAACTGGCTGTTAATTGGCTCTTTTTCTTTGCAGCCCTCGGAGCTGAGCAAGGTCTGTTTTGTATATGTAGGTGCTTCCACCATGGATCGCCTGGTAAAGAACAGAAACCTCATTGGCTTTATTGCCTACTCTGTTGCCATTTGCGGCTGCTTGGCACTGATGAATGACTTTGGTACAGCCTTGATTTTCTTCTGTGCCTTTTTGGTGATCGCCTATCTGCGTTCCGGCAGTGTGGGCACTCTGGCGTTGGCCATTACCGCTCTGGGGTTTGCCGGTGTGGTTGCTTTGAAGATCGCACCTCATGCACTGCAGCGGTTTGCCTCCTGGCGGCATATTTGGGAGGATCCCTTTGGTGCCGGCTATCAGCAAACCCAGACCCTTATGTGCATGGCTGCCGGCGGTTTCTTTGGCCTGGGAGCAGGGCAGGGAAAGATGCGTAATGTGTTTGCTGCCGATTCGGATATGGTCATCGGTACCGTTACCGAGGAATGGGGCCTGATCATGGCTATTTTGCTGATTTTGGCAGTTGTTGCCCTGGCCCTCTTTGTATCCCGCTCCGCGGCGGTGGCCCGCAGCAGCTTTTATACCATCGGCGGCTGTACGGCGGCCAGTATCATGGTGGTGCAGGTGATTTTGAACGCCTTGGGAACGGTGGATGTGTTACCCCTCACCGGTGTGACATTCCCATTTTTGTCCAACGGCGGCTCCAGTATGATCTGGGCCTGGGGACTGCTGGCCTTTATCAAAGCAGCGGATACCCGCCAAAATGCCAGTTTTGCGGTACGCCTGAACAAGAACGGAGGCGATGAGGAAGATGAATAGAATCGCCGGACGAACCACCATCTGTGTTTTGCTCGCTCTGGTTTTGGTGGCAGGCTTCGCCTTCTTTGTTACAGAATATATTATAGACGCGGAAAATTGGGTCATCTCCTCCGGCTCTCCCCATGTATACAATGCCGGTAACATCGGCACGGGAACGGTGGTGGACCGGGACGGCACGCTTCTGCTGGATATGTCTGATGAGTGGACCTATGCCACCAATGATTCCCTGCGTAAGGCCACCCTTCATTGGCTGGGTGACCGGGACGGATATATCAGTGCCCCCGCACTGGCAAATTACTCTGCAGAGCTGGCAGGTTATGACATGGTCAGCGGTCTGTATACCTACGGTGACAGCAGCGGTATAGCAGCTCTTTCCCTGTCTGCCAATGTTCAAAAGGCGGCACTGTCGGCTATGGGCAGCAATAAAGGTACCGTAGCAGTGTACAATTACAAGACCGGTGAACTGCTTTGTTCTGTAACTACGCCCACCTACGACCCGGACGATGTACCGGATATAGAAGGGGATACCACCGGAAAATACGACGGTGCCTATGTCAACCGTTTTACCCAGTCTGTCTATATCCCCGGCTCTATTTTCAAGATCGTCACCCTTGCGGCAGCGTTGGAATCTGTGGATGACATCCAGCAGCAGAGCTTTACCTGTAATGGCAGCTACATCGTTGGCAGCGATGAGATCACCTGTGAGCGGAGCCACGGCACACAGAATCTCCAGGAAGCATTTCGCAACTCCTGCAACTGTGCTTTTGCCCAGATCACTCTCCAGATCGGTGGAGAGGAGATGGAACGGTATGTGAAACTGTTCGAAGTCACAGACAGCGTGAGCTTCGATGGCATCACCACTGCATCCGGCAACTACGATGCAGCGGGAACAGCGGATGCCAATGTGGCATGGAGTGGTGTGGGTCAGTATAATAACCAGATCAATCCTTGTGCTTTTCTTCGCTTCATTGGTGCCATCGCCGCTGGAGGTAAAGGTGTGGAGCCTTATTTGGTGTCCCATATCCAGGTTGGAGGCAATACCACCTATTCCGCTTCCACGGTAAACACTGAGCGGATCCTCTCGTCATCAACTGCAAAGACTATTAAGGAATATATGCGTTCCAATGTGGTGGAAAAATACGGTGACAGCAACTTCAACGGCTTGTTGGTCTGTGCAAAGACCGGTACCGGCGAGGTGGGCGGCGAGCTGAAACCCAACGCTATGCTCGCCGGCTTTGTCCAGGATGAGGCATATCCTTTGGCATTTATCGTATTTGTTGAAAACGGCGGCTACGGCCGTGATGTTTGTGTGCCCATCGCCTCCAAGGTGTTGGATGCCTGTAAAAAAGCCATGGAATAAAAAACACCCGGTCGTTTTTTAAGAACGATCGGGTGTTTTTGGTAATATGCAGAAACCTTTGGTAGGTTTTCACAAAAATACAATTTCCCTTTCAAAATATATTTTGTATTATGACAGATTGACAAATGTCCGTGTGTGAGATACAATACAGTCAACTTCAAGGAAAATTAACAGGAGGTACTCATCATGGCAGCCAGATTCCATACAATGAATGCTACTGCCGGCTTCTGCATGCCTTATGCTGCAGAGGGTACTTCCGCATGCGTATACGAGGTTTTGGGCACTGCTCTGCTGGCAGTGTCCATTATTATTCGTTTAATTGCTTTGCTGGTATTGAAGGTATAGACAAACCGCTTTGTTTATGATATAAATGAGCGGTTGTGAGAATTCACAGCCGTTTCTTTATATATAACCGCCAATAAGAGGCGGTGATTAAGGAAATGAAAAGGAGAAAAGATTATGAAAAAGTTTATTGCTCTCATGTTGGCCCTGGTTATGGTAATGGGCCTCGTTGCCTGTGGTGCAAAGGACGATGCTCCCGCTGCCGATGCTCCTGCAGCTGACGCTCCTGCAGCCGATGCTCCTGCAGCCGGTGTTATCAAGGTTGGCACATCCGGCCCTCTGAACAATGACTACGCTGTTTACGGCGTTGCAGTTGCCAATGGCCTGGAGCTGGCATTTGAAGAGATCAATGCCCTTGGCGGCCTGCAGTTTGAGTCCCGTGCTGAAGACGACGAAGCGGATGTTGAGCCTGCTGTCAACGCCTACAACACCCTGATGGACTGGGGCATGCAGATCATGGCCGGTCCTACCACTTCTGCTTCTGCAGCAGCTGCTGCCGCAGAATGTGCCAATGACGGTGTGTTCATGCTGACCCCCTCCGCATCCGATGCAGCTGTTATTACCGCTGGTGATAACATTTTCCGTGTTTGCTTCGCTGACCCTGAGCAGGGCTCCTATTCCGCAGACTACATCGTTAATAACAATGTTGCAAGCAAGGTCGGCGTCATTTACGACTCCTCCTCTCCTTATTCTGCCGGTATTTATCAGACCTTCAAGGCACAGGCAGATGCACTTGGTCTGGAAGTTGCCGCTGTTGAGGCATTTACCAACGATACAAAGGCTGACCTGAGCACACAGGTTACCAATTGTAAGAATGCCGGCTGCGATTTGGTATTCCTGCCCATCTACACTGCTGAAGCAGTGCAGGTTCTGAACGCAGCAAACAAGATCGGCTATGAGACCAAGTTCTTTGGCTGTGACGGCCTGGATGGCATTCTTGGCGTGGAAGGCTTCGATACCTCTCTGGCAGAAGGTGTTATGCTGCTGACCCCCTTTGATGCTTCCGCAGCAGATGAAAAGATCCAGAATTTCGTAAAGAACTATACTGAAAAGTTCGGTACCGCTCCCAACCAGTTTGCTGCTGATGCTTACGATGCAGGCTATGCCATCTATGCAGCTTGCACGGATATGGGCGTCACTGCTGATATGAGTGCTGAAGAAATCTGTGAGATGATGATCGAGTGGTTTACTACCAACACTTTTGAAGGTGTTACCGGTGAAATGACCTGGGCTGCTGACGGTGCTGTTTCCAAGACTCCTCTGGCAGTTATGATCAAGGACGGCGTTTATGTGACCGCAGAATAATCGAGCGTTCTAATACGACCAAGGCTGGACAGGGGGATATCCCCCTGTCCGGTTTCGGCGTAATGATATAGCAGCGGCAGTCCATGACAACGGCCTGCTGAACATCAGACCGCTGTCATAGACTGTCGGGAAAGAGAGGAAAAACAATGGGCTTTTTACAACATCTGATCAACGGTATCAGTATTGGTGCGGTGTATGCGATCATCGCATTGGGCTATACCATGGTCTACGGCATTGCGAAAATGCTGAACTTTGCCCACGGTGATGTCATCATGGTGGGTGCGTATATATCCTTCTGTATGACAAATTACCTGGGCCTGCCTGCCATCGTCAGTATCATTGGTGCTGTTTTGGTATGTACCTTACTGGGTGTCATCATTGAGGGACTTGCATACAAACCCCTTCGCGGTGCATCCAGCCTGGCGGTTCTGATCACCGCCATCGGTGTCAGCTACTTCCTGCAGAATGCAGCACAGCTGATCTGGGGCGAGGACACCAAGAGCTTTACCAGCGTTGTTACCATGAATCCCATTCACCTGTTTAACAACCAGGTGGTCATTACCGGTGAAGTGCTGCTGACCCTGGGCGTTTCTGTTCTTGTTATGGTAGGACTGACCCTTTTCACCGGCAAGACCAAGACCGGCAAAGCGATGCGTGCCGTGTCCGAGGACCGGGATGCGGCACAGCTTATGGGCATCAATGTGAACCGTACCATCTCCACGACCTTTGCGATCGGTGCTGCACTGGCCGCTATTGCCGGTGTCCTGCTGTGTTCCACCGTGCCTACGTTGCAGCCCACCACCGGCTCCATGCCCGGTATCCGTGCATTTACCGCTGCTGTCTTTGGCGGTATCGGCTCCATTCCCGGTGCTATGCTTGGCGGTGTCCTGCTGGGCCTTATTGAGACCTTCAGCAAGGCTTACATTTCTACCCAGTTCAGTGATGCCATCGTATTTTTGGTACTCATCATCATCCTGCTTGTGAAGCCTGCCGGCCTGTTGGGCAAGCGGATCCAGGAGAAAGTGTGAGGTGACGGATATGAAATTTGCAAGCTGGTTTAAAAAGAGCCGCAGGAGCATTTTGACATATGCAGTCGTCATCGTCGCATATCTCATCATGCAGTATCTGTCCAACGGAGGCATGCTGACCCGTTCCGTGAACGGTTATCTGATCCCTATTTGCGTTTATATCGTACTGGCCATTTCTTTGAACCTGGTGGTGGGTATTTCCGGTGAATTGAGCCTGGGTCACGCTGGCTTTATGGGCGTGGGTGCTTTTGCCGGTATTGTGGTTGCTGCCCTTTTAAAGGACGTGGTGGCTGCTGACTTTGCGCGTCTGCTGTTGGCTATGATCGGCGGCGGTGTGATTGCCGGTATAACCGGCGTGATCGTAGGCATTCCGGTTCTGCGTCTGCGGGGTGACTACCTGGCAATCGTTACATTGGCCTTTGGCGAAATTCTGAAAAACCTCATTGGTAACATGTACATTGGCAAGGATGTGGATGGTCTGCATTTTACAATGAAGGCAGAAAATCTCGTCCTGGGTGAAGGCGGCAAGATGATCATCAGCGGCCCCTTGGGAGCAACCGGTGTAGAAAAGATTTCCACCTTCTTTATGGGCTTTTTGCTCATTTTGTTCACCTTGTTTGTTGTGCTGAACCTTGTGAACTCCAAAGAAGGCCGTGCTATTAAGGCCATTCGTGACAACCGTATTGCCGCAGAGTCTGTGGGTATCAATGTCACTACCTTTAAGATGAAAGCCTTTGTGACCTCCGCTTTCCTGGCCGGTATGGCAGGTGCCCTGTACGGCCTGAGTTTCTCTGCTATGCAGGCTTCCAAGTTTGGTTTTGCAACCTCCATCGATATTTTGGTGTTTGTGGTTTTGGGCGGCATGGGCAATATCCTTGGCTCCATTATTTCTGCAACTGTGCTGTATGTACTCCCGGAAGCCATGCGGGCACTGGCAGATTACCGCATGATCCTGTATGCCGTGGTGCTGATCGTGGTCATGCTCTTTACCTGGTCTCCCAAGTTTAAAATGGCCATGCAGAGCTTCAAAATGAAGGTTATTGGTCTGTTCAAAAAAACCCATAAAGAGGAGGTGGGCAGCAAATGAAGGATAACTATCCAAAGACGATGATAGAGGTCACCAGCACAAACCTGCTGCGTGCACAGGATGCCGGCAAGATGCCTGTTTTGGATGTGCGTAATCTGGGCATTGATTTTGGCGGCTTGACCGCTGTTGACAGCTTCAATATGACCATTGGCCCCACCGAGATCTCCGGCCTTATCGGTCCCAACGGTGCCGGTAAGACTACTATCTTTAATCTGCTGACCAGTGTGTACCAGCCCACCCGCGGCAGTATTCTGTTGAACGGCATCGATACCAAGGGTATGACCACAGCAAAGGTCAACCGCATGGGTATTGCAAGAACATTCCAGAATATCCGTCTGTTTACCGACATGACTGCCCTGGACAACGTTAAGGTCGGCATGCATAACTCCATCAAATGCGGCTTTATTTCTTCCCTGCTTCGGCTTCCTCCTTATTTTAAGGCGGAAAAGGAAGCAGATAAGAAGGCTATGGAGCTGCTGGACTTTATGGGTTTGGCAGACATTGCCCATGTGAAGGCAGGAGCCTTGCCCTACGGTGTCCAACGCCGTCTGGAGATTGTTCGTGCCTTGGCAACCAACCCTTCCATCATTTTGCTGGACGAGCCTGCTGCCGGTATGAACCCCACGGAAACGGAAGAACTGATGCACCAGATCCGCCGCATTCGTGATACCTTTCAGATCGCGATTTTCCTTATTGAGCATGACATGAACCTGGTCATGAATGTCTGCGAGGGTATCGTTGTCATCAACTACGGCCGCGTGATCGCCAAGGGCACGCCTGAGCAGATCAAAAATAACCCCGCCGTTATTGAGGCGTATCTTGGCAAGAAGGAGGCGGACTGACCATGATGCTGAAAGTTGAAGACATGCATGTGTACTACGGTGCCATCCATGCGGTCAAGGGCGTTTCCTTTGAAGTGAATGAGGGCGAGATCGTTGCTTTGATCGGAGCCAACGGTGCAGGCAAAAGTACCATCCTGAAAACCGTCTCCGGTCTGATGCATCCCAGATCCGGCTCCATCACCTTTATGGATAAGAACATCAGTCATACCGATGCTTACAAGCTGGTGCACCAGGGTCTTGCCCATGTACCGGAGGGTCGCCGTATCTTCCTGCAGATGTCGGTGCAGGACAACCTGGAAATGGGTGCTTTTACCCAAAAGGAAGTGTCTAAGGAAGAGCTGGAAAAAGTTTTTGAGCTGTTCCCCAGACTGAAGGAACGCCGCAAGCAGATCGCAGGCACTCTGTCCGGTGGTGAGCAGCAGATGCTGGCCATGAGCCGGGCACTTATGAGCAAACCCAAGCTGATGATGCTTGACGAACCCTCCATGGGTCTGGCACCTATTTTGGTGGATCAGATCTTCTCTATTATTAAAAATCTCCATGAAGCAGGTACTACTATTTTGCTGGTGGAACAGAATGCCAGCAAGGCGTTGGAGATCGCGGACCGGGCCTATGTCCTGGAGACCGGCTCCATAACCCTGTCCGGTACCGGCCTGGAACTGTCCCAGTCCGACGAGGTCCGCAAGGCCTATCTGGGCGGTTAAAAATTTCACACCCTCTGCATACAGTAAGTGCAGGGGGTGTTTTTTTATGTGCCGGCAGAATCAGCTCTGGGGTTGTATGGTCATGGCATTTGGCCTTGGACTGCTCATTGGATTGTGTTTGGAGCGTGGTTTCATATGTGGTTGCCTGGGTTTTGGACTGTTGATCCTGGGAGCCTGTCTTTTGCGAAAAAAATAGTGACATACTGGTACACAGGGATGAATAGAATGTTATAGACATGCTATTGAAGGAGAGGATTGGATGCAAATGCAGTTTCGTAAAAAACAGCTTGACTGCCTGCAGCAGCTCAAAGAGGAGCTTCAAACCCAGGAGCAGACACAGGAGCTGCGGCTGACGGAGGAGATGCCGGACATAGGAAGTATTCTGGGTGCCTGGGGGCAGGTCCTTGTCAGAGGTAAGGAATGGAACAGGGACAGCATGGAGGTGTCCTGTGGTGTGATGGCCTGGGTGCTGTACCAGCCGGAGGATGACAGTGAACCCAATATGGTAGAGGCGTGGATCCCGTTCCAGTTCAAATGGGACCTGCCACCCACAGACCGGGACGGCAGGATCTGCGTATCTTGTTTGCTTCGCGGTGTGGATGCCAGAGTGACTTCTGCCAGAAAGCTGATGCTTCGGGCAACGGTGTCGGCATTGGGTGAAGCTTGGACAGCCGGGCAACGGGAGGCATGCATTCCCGATGAGCTGCCGGAGGACATCCATCTTCTCAAACGCACTTATCCTGTTTTGCTGCCCCAGGAGGCAGGGGAGAAGGCTTTTGCTTTGGATGAGGAGCTGACACTCCCTGGGTCTGCACCGAAAATGGTAAAACTGCTGCGGTTCTCTCTGCAGCCGGAACTCATTGACCAAAAGGTGTTGTCCGGAAAGGTAGCTTTCCGGGGTGCGGCTTTGCTGCATATTCTCTATAAGACCGATGACGGTAGTCTCCACAGCTGGGATTTTGAGCTGCCCTTTGCCCAGTACAGCGAGCTGGAGCGGGATTATGAGCAGGAGGCAACAGCCAATGTGGATATAGCTGTGACCTCTCTGGACCTGGATGCTGATCCGGAGGGACGGCTGCATCTTCAGGCAGGTCTTACGGGGCAGTATCTCATAGCCGATCGTGCGGATCTGGAACTGGTGGAGGATGCTTACAGTACAGCCCGTAATGTAACAGTGTATAAAGAGGAGCTGTCCCTTCCGGTGATACTGGAAAGCCAGCTGCAGACCGTTCACGGCGAGCAGACGGCAACATTGGAGAGCAGCCGCGTGGCAGATGTTGCTTTCTATCCCGATTATCCACGGCTGAGCCGCACCGGTGACAGCGTGTCCGGGGAACTGAACGGGCAGTTTCAGCTGCTTTGTTACGACACGGGCGGAGTGCTGCACGGTAGTGCACCAAAATGGCATGGCAGCTGGAGCATACCTGCCGACCCAGACAGCAAGCTCCGTTTGATGATAACCCCCAGCGGCATGAGCCAGGCAACTGCTGGGAACGAAACGAGCTTAAAAGCGGATATGCTTTTGCACATTCTGACCACTACCGCCCGGGGCATACCCATGGTAACAGGTATCGAAACCGGAGAATTGCAGCCGCTAAGCACAGACCGCCCCAGTTTGATTTTGCGTAAGGCTGGGAAAGATACCTTGTGGGAGATCGCAAAGGCCGCAGGCTCTACGGAAGATGCCATCCGTCGGGCAAACCACCTGGAGGACGATCCCCGTGAGGATCAGATGTTGCTGATCCCTGTTTTGTAGGATATAAAAAACCGCCGCTGTGAGGGGAGAGATCACAGCGGCGGTGGCGGCATGTCGCAAGGGGGAGATGATCCGCCTGCTGATAACCTACAACACCTGGGCCTTTAGAATCAAGGGGAAGATGTCGAAGAGCCTGGGATTTTTGTCTTGTCATATTCTTTGTTTGGTGGTATAATACATAAGAATTTTTATACAGAAGGTGTATGGCATGACAAAAATTGATATTTATTCCGGCTTTTTAGGTGCAGGCAAAACCACTCTTATCAAGAAAATGATCTCCGAAGCTTACGCCGGAGAAAAGCTGGTTCTCATTGAGAACGAGTTTGGCGAAATCGGCATTGACGGCGGTTTTTTGCAGGATGCAGGCATCAACATCACCGAGATGAACTCCGGTTGTATCTGTTGCAGCCTGGTGGGTGACTTCGGTAAGGCACTGACCCAGGTCATAGAGCAGTACCATCCTGACCGGGTCGTCATTGAGCCCTCCGGTGTGGGCAAGCTTTCGGATGTTGTGGCTGCCGTGGAAAAGGTAACCGACAGCAATGTGGTGCTGGGCTTTACTGTGGCAGTTGTGGATGCCAATAAGGTGAAGGTCTACTCAAGAAATTTCGGCGAGTTTTATAACAACCAGGTAGAGAATGCCTCTGCCATCATTCTTTCCCGTACCGACTCTGTACCCCAGCAGAAGCTGGATGCAGCAGTACAGCTTCTCCGGGAACTGAACGGGGAAGCTGTTGTCGTCACTACTGCCTGGCATGAACTGACCGGTGAGCAGCTGATGGAGGCCATGGAAGGCAAGGCGACTGTGGCGGCGGAGCTTGCAAAGCTGGAACAGGAGCACCACCACCATCACCACCATCATGAGGACGGCTGCTGCGGACACGACCACCATGAGCACCACCATCACGAGCACCATCATGAGGACGGTTGCTGCTGCGGCCACGACCATCATGAGCACCACCATCACGAGCACCATCATCAGGACGGTTGTTGCTGCGGCCACGATCACCATGAGCATCACCACAACGATGAGGAGCACCATTGCTGCGGCCATCATCATGGAGAACACGACCATCACGAGCACCATCATGAGGATGGTTGCTGCTGCGGCCACGATCACCATCACCACCACGCCGATGAGGTGTTTACCGCATGGGGCGTGGAGACCCACAAGAAATTCTCCATCGGAGAAGTGCAGGCAGCCCTGCTTGCTTTGGATACCGGCAGATACGGTGTTATCCTGCGTGCCAAGGGCATTGTTC
>JAZNZG010000160.1:0-12497 GCA_045594825.1 Faecousia sp.
AGAAAGACGGCTCCAGCCTGGTTGGCAATATGGCTGCCCAGGGTACCACACCCCGCCGCCTCACCGACCTGATCGGTTCCCTGTGTGACCTGACCTCCGGCTCCGGCGACAAGGGTACCCCCATTGTTTATATCCAGGGTTATTTCGATAACTACACCAACGACTGATAATTAGTGCAAAGAGCGAACCGCACAGACGGTTCGCTCTTTTTTGTTATGCGTTTTCAATTGCTTTCAAAACATCGTTCAGCAGATCTGTTCCAACGGTTTCCATGAGGCCGTTATCGTAAGCCTCTGCCACCTTGGGGTCAATGGGCAGGCGTGCCAGTACGGGCAGCCCGAAGTCTGCTGCCACAGCGTCCAGCTTGCTCTTGCCGAACACTTCAAGCTTCTTGCCGCAATCGGGGCACTGGAGATAGCTGTAATTCTCAACAAAGCCCAGTACGGGAACATGCATCATGTTGGCCATCTTCACAGCCTTGGAGACGATCATAGACACCAGATCCTGAGGGCTGGTCACAATCACGA
This sequence comes from Faecousia sp., assembly GCA_045594825.1. Lineage (GTDB taxonomy): Bacteria > Bacillota > Clostridia > Oscillospirales > Oscillospiraceae > Faecousia. The sequence continues at coordinate 528 of JAZNZG010000160.1, forward strand.
CGCCATCCACAGGAAGGCTTTGGAAGACCGTCAACGGCACATCACCGGTTCCGGGAGGCATATCTACAAACAGATAGTCCACATCTTCCCAAATAACATCCGTCCAAAACTGTTTTACGGCACCGGCGATCACAGGACCACGCCACAGGACGGGATCGGTGTTGTTATCCAGCAGCAGGTTAATGGACATGACCTGAATGCCGCCCCGGGTCAGTGCGGGATACAGGCCCTCGGGTGTGGCACCCTGGCATTCGCTGACGCCAAAGGCAGTGGGTGCTGAGGGGCCGGTAATATCGGCATCCAGAACGCCTACACGCTTACCGTTACGGGCCATAGCCACTGCCAGCATGGAGGTGACTGTGGACTTGCCGACGCCGCCCTTACCGGAAACCACTGCAATTACTTTCTTTACGCTGCCATGGGGATTCAGCTCCGCCAACAGACTCTCCTGCTTACGGTCTGCACAATCGGAACCACAGGAAGAACAATTGCCGCTACAAGAACTCATGATTGATTCGCTCCTTTTTATCTAAACTTCCAACATTATAGGTGAATTGACAGACGGTGTCAACCGTCATTTGATATGAGAAAGATTTTATCCGCGAAGCCGCCCCGGGCATCTCTTTTTTGTTCGCAGATCTGTGTGAGCTGCTCACGGGTGTAACCGCTGGCTTCTGTAAGAGCATAGACCACTTCCAGAATATCGGCCAGCTCCTCAACGGTGCGGTCGTCATGAAATTCCCGCACCTCTTCATCCAGTTTTCGCTCCAGGCAGGCGATATATTCCCGGTCGTCCAAAATGCGAATAACAGGCTTTTGGCCATTGGCTTCTATGATTTGGGGAATTTTATCCCGGACAAGCTTATTATATATCATAAATCACTCCTGTGCAGCTTCCCACTGCTCCATCAGTTCCATCAGCATCCCTTCGGCCTCTTCTTTCTCTCCCAGCAGGCGGGTCAGCTCCTGGTAGTCAGCGGCAGATGCCTCAATGGCAGCATCCAGCTCTGCGATTATATTTTCCTGCTTTTCGATCTCACGCTCCAGACGGCGGATCAGCTTGTCCTGCTCCTTGGTGCCGCCCTTCGGCTTTTCCTTTTTTACTTTAGCTACTGGGACAACCGGCTGCTTCACGGCTGCCTCGTGATCCAAAATAGAGCGGTATTTCTGATAGCCGCATTTAAAGTCCCGAATTTGCCCATCTTCCAAAAGCCATATCCGTTCAGCAAATTTTTCAATAAAATACCGGTCATGGGATACAAACAGCAGTACGCCCTCAAATTCCTCAATGGCTGCCTCGATCCATTCACGGGAGGCAATATCCAAATGGTTGGTAGGCTCGTCCAGGATCAGCAGATTGATCTTTTCGTCCATCAGCATACACAGCCGCAGGCGTGACTGCTCACCGCCGGAGAGGTTGCCTACGCTTTTGAATACATCCTCGCCATGGAACAAAAAGGCTCCCAGACGGTCACGGGCAACCTGTGGCGTGCAGTTTTTTTCATAAAGCATGGTGTCGTATAAAGTACGCTCCGGGTGGCTGAATTTGATGATCTGAGGCAGGTATCCCCATTTGACTGTGGGGCCGAATTGGATCTTGCCCTGGCAATCCTCCTCATTCAAAAGGCACTTGATAAAGGTGGATTTACCGGTACCGTTGTCTCCCAGCAGAGCGATCCGTTCCCCGCCCTCTACTGTCAGTTCCACATCAGAAAACAGCGTCCGGTCACCGAATGCTTTGGAAACATTTTTCATTTTGAAAACCACATCACCGGCAAAATCCTTTTCGCCAAAAGTGGCTTTCATTGTCTTTTCCGTTTTGGGCTTCTCCGTCTTTTTGATCCGCTCCATTCTGTGCTGAATGGACATGGCACGGCGGTACAGCGTCCGGTTATTGATGCCCCAACCCTTCATCCTTTCCACAGTATAACCCAGCTGCTTCAGCTTAGCCTGCTCCTGTTCATACTGCTTCAGCTGCAGGTTGAAGCGGGCCTGCTTTTCCTCAATATAGAAAGAGTAGTTGCCGGAGTAGAATTCGGCATGACCATCCACGATCTCAATAACACGGTCTGCGATCCGGTCCAGGAAGTACCGGTCATGGGAGATGGCCAGCACCGTTCCCTTAAAGCTGTTGATATAGCCCTCCAGCCATTCCACGCTCCTAAGATCCAGATGGTTGGTGGGCTCGTCCAGCAAAAGAATATCTGTCTTTTCCAGCAGTAGACGTGCCAGGTTTACCCGGGTCTTTTCGCCACCGGAAAGGCTGTCAAACTCCTGTGTCCGCTGCTCCGGTGTGATGCCCAGGCCGTTGCAGACCTTATCCACATCCACATCCATGTCATAACCGCCTCCGGACTGGAAACGGTTTACAAGCGTGTCATATTCCCGGAGCTGTTCCTCACTGGCACCGAAGGCCATTTGCTGCTCCATTTCCTCCATCCGTTTACGGGTAGCATGGAGCACGGTAAAGGCTGAACGAAGCACATCCTCCACTCGGTAATGGGCAGGAAATCTGGGAATCTGAGAGATCAGTCCGATCTTTTTCAGAGGATTGATAAATACCTCGCCATCGTCATAATCCATTTGGCCGGTGAGAATATTAAACAGCGTGGTTTTACCGCAGCCATTACGGCCCAGGATCGCCACGCACTCCCCTTCCTGGATCTCAAAGCTAAGATCCTGCAGCAGGTTTTCGCCAATGACAAAAAACTTTGTTAAGTTTTTAACCCCAATATCGATCATTGCAATTCTCCGAATCGCTTTTATTACTTAAAGTGTTTGTGTTAATGAATATACCTCATCTTTGGTATAGAGAAGATTCAGCACCTGTAAAAGTGCATTGGCACTTAAATGTTCCGGAAGATCCAGTTTTTTCATAAGAGCCAAACGCTTTGCATTACTGTCGGGTCTGCCGGACAGTCCCAAGTCAAACATGTCCTGCTTTGAGATGGAAGCGGTTTTGGGTTGTGCCGTTTCTCCTTCAAAGGTTGCACCGGCACGACGCAGGGCTTCCAGGATCACTTCCGGGGTCATGCCCTCAACGCCCAGCTTGCCCTCTTTGCCGGGTACGGCCTTCCGCCGTTCCTTACCGGGAATGTCGGGAATGTAGGCATGGAGCAGGTACTTTCCGTCAATTGCACTTTTGACATAGTTGCGAATGACAAAGCCTGCCCCGTCAGAATCCGTAAAAACGATCAGGCCACGCTTTTGTGCGATATGCCGCAGCAGGTCCATCTGTTTCTTATCCTTGAATATGCCAAACCCGGCGGTCTCCAAAATCGGAGCATCCACGATTTGGGATAAGGTGTTCTTATCGTAACGGCCTTCTACTAAAATAGCTTGATGTATTTTAACCATCATTCGCCTCCCGGGCAAGCTGCAGGATAAGCGTCTCCAGCAGCCGCTGCGGCTCATCCAGTGAGGTTTTCATGCCGTAGTCCGTTTCCAGCACCAGCTCCGCTGCACGTTTGTAAAACTTTGCAGAGAACCGGCCGGCCGCGTTCATCGTCTTACGGGCGGCATAGTCCTTAAGACCGTACAATCTTGTCAGTTCACCGGCAGACTGTCCGTTATCCAGAAGCGTGCGGGCAGTGCCAAGACGGCGGAAATGCCCGCCAATGGCACCCAAAACAGCAAGGGGCTCCTGCTGCATTTTCAAAAGCTGCTGCAGCTTTTGCAAAGCTGCACCGTATTCCTTACGGCTCAAAAGGTCTGTCATTTGAAATGCCACCGCATCCAAAACAGGCTCAGTCACAGCATCGATATCGCTTTTACGAATGTCCGCTGCTCCGGAATAGGCACAGATCTTGGCGATCTCGGAAGCAAGGGCGGTCATAGTACCGCCGGTGATCTCGATCAAATACACACAAAGATCCGGTGTTATCTGTTTCTGATGGGCATGGAAATGGCGGGTGATCCACGGTACCAGGTCCCGCTGTTCCTGCTTGGGAAATTCCACGACCTGACCGTTCCGCTCAACGGCATCCCACAGCTTTTTCTGCCGCCGGTCCGGTTTCCAGGCAACTGTTTCATAAGTGAACACCACTGTACAGTACTCCGGAATGTCGGACAACACCTCTGCCATTTTTTCCCGTTCTGTCTCATTCAGCTTAAAAATGTCCACATCGTCCACCCAAAGAAAGGTGGTTTCTGCCATCATAGGTAAGTTTTCCACCGCGTCGGCAAAGGCCTGTACATGGAAGGTCTCACCGGTTAGTTTGTGAGAATTGAAGGATTCCGTTACTTTGTCAGTAAGCAGCTTTCGCAGCTGTTCCACATAATGCTGCTTCAGGAAGCTCTCTTCTCCATGGAAAAAGTACAGTCTTGCCGGGCATTTCTGCCGAATGGCACTACGCAAAATTTGCAATGCATTTTCCTGTTCCTGTTTTGCCATGGTCTCACCCCCTGATAATAATCGTTCCGTTCTCATCCGTACGCAGTACCCGGCAACCGAACAAGGCCAGTCTGTCCAGGGTTATCTGAGAAGGATGGTTGTATCGGTTGCCCGCTCCCACGCTGATCACAGCCACGGTGGGCGTAGTGGTCTCCAAAAGAGAGAAGCAGGCAGAATAGGCAGATCCGTGATGCCCCACAACAAGCACATCCAGTTCCGGAAGCTGTACCTGTTCCATCAGAGCTTTTTCGCCGGAGGCCTTTCTGTCACCAGTTATTAATATATCACAATTTTCCTTTTGACACAAGATGCATAGTCCGCTTTCGTCATCACTCTTTTCTCCGTCACCGGCATAGAGCATCAACTGACCGTCAAGAAGACTGACGCTTTCATTAGATCGTATCCAGGAAATATTGCTGAAACTTTGGGTCAGGGTTTCCCGTATCGTGCTATCGTCCTGAACATCCGGCAGGTAAAGCATCTTTGCAGGAACACGGGACAGGAGGAACGCGGCAGCACCGGCGTGATCATCATCGTAATGGCTCAAAATTAAGCCATCCAGTTCCGTAATGCCCTGGCTGAGTAGGGTTTGTGATGCCAGGTCTGCCACACCTTCATCATAATCACCACCGCAGTCAATGACATAGTGGTGATCCTCGATCCGCAGCAAAATGCACTGACCCTGTCCCACATCCAATACCGTCATGCGGTAATCGTCCATGGCAGGTTCAAGCCAGGACGCCGCCACAGCAGCACACAGGCTCAGCAGTATGGAACAGCACAGCAGCACCGGCTGCTTCTTTTTGGAAAGCAGGAACAATGCAAGCATTATGTAACAGAAGATCAGCCATAAAACAATATAAATGCTTTGTGTATAAACAGCTGCCAAGGGGAACTTCGCAACCGTATCGGCAACAAGCAAAACATAACGAATGAGCCAGGAAAGGATCCACGCCACACTCTTGCCAAGAGGCAGCCAAATAATGCTCAAAAGGCAGGCTGCCATTATGCCACAGAACAGGATCGTAACGGCCCACAGGGTCAGCAGGTTGGTCACCACACTAACCAAACTGACCGTTTCAAAGTAGAAAGCGGACAACGGTGTGACCGTGACCATGGTACTGAGTGTAACACTGACGCATCCCACCGCCCAGGATATCACACGGGACTTTTTGTTGATCTTTTTAATGAGATAATCCTGGATGCGGCCGGAAAACAGGAGAATTCCTGCCATGCAGCCAACGGACATTTGGAAGCTGACGGATGCTACGGTCACAGGATTTGCAAACAGCATGATCAGCACGGCAAAGGAAAGTGCCGTGGGTGGGTCGTACTCCCTGTCCGCCATCATTGCCAGGATCATCAACGCCTGCATAATGCAGGCTCTGTTGACAGAGGGCGTAAATCCTGCAACTGCTGCAAAAAGCAGCAGTATGGGAAGGCCCACAGCAGGTGTCAGCACCTTTCGGTAGCCCACGAAGGCATACACCAAGCTGAACAGTATGGAAACATGCATGCCGGACACCGCCACCACATGACGAATGCCGCTTACCGACAGGGCCGTGTCAGTTTCATAAGTAAGAAGGCTGGTATCTCCCAAAAGAAGTGCTCTGGCAAAGGACAGGGTATCTTCGGGAAAGATGGTATCCAGTATATGAATGATATTTCTGCGTAAGGTGGCGGCGAAATATTTATGAGGTACGGATGCCGCCTGTATAACATTGGCATTATCGCCAACATAACCCACCAGGTGGATGCCGGAGCCGCTGAAATTCTTTGACCATTGGGCGTTGGGAGTGTACAGAAGCTCCGTATCTGCTTCCAGTACATCACTGGGCTTCAGTTGGGCAAGGCAGTAGCAATAGAGTCTAATCTTATACCACTTGCCATCCAGCCGAATCTTACCGTCAGCACAGATGCCGAAATCCGTAGGCTCGCTATAGTCGGTTATTTCGATTTGAGTCTTAACAGTCTGCCCGTCATGGTTGCGGGGAACGCAGAGATAATTGGTATCGTATATCCACAGCCAAATAAATGCAGCGGTGCAGCCGGCTATCAGCCAAAGCATGCCCTTACCCTTCTCCTTATAAAGGAAAATTGTACCCAAAAGAATCACCGCAAATGCTACTGCCAATAAAAGCAGCCAGTTACCGGTGACAGCATATACGCCCAGAGCACATGCTGCCGTAAATCCAATGGCAAACCACATTAATTTTCGCACGGCCGCAGTTCCCCCTTTTACATAGTGGTTACAAAAGGGCACCGCCGGTGGCAGTGCCCTTTGCAATTAACCCAGTTTGGAAATGACGTAGTTGTCCACCAGGGCCAGTGCGTCATCCACCTTGGCGGCATCCTTACCGCCGCCCATAGCGGAATCGGGCTTACCGCCGCCGCTGCCGCCGCAGCAGGTACAGACCTGCTTGACGATCTCGCCGGCCTTCAGGCCCTCTGCCACGGCATCCTTGCCACAGACAGCCAGGAAGGTGATCTTTTCACCGCTGACGCTGGACAGAACAGCAACTACATTGGGATCCTTGTCCCGAAGAGTATCGCCCATCTGACGCAGTTTACCGGCATCTGCATCGGCGACACTGGCGGTGATCACATGCAGATCACCGATCTTACGGGCACCAAATAGGAAGCGGTCCACTTCACCCGCGGTTTCACGAGCCTTGAAGCCTTCAATGGCCTTCTTCAGATTCTTGATCTCCTCCACCTGGCTTTCCAGTTTGGCAGCCAGCTCGGCAGGCTTGGTCTTGAGAATAGCACAAGCATTGTAAACTCTCTGGCGGGACAGTTCCATTTCAGCCAGGCAGGCCTTGCCGGTAATCGCCTCGATACGGCGGACACCGGAAGCGACGGAGCCTTCGCTCTCAATGCGGAAAGGACCGACCTTGGCGGTGTTATCCAGGTGGGTACCACCGCACAGCTCGATGGAGTAGCCGCTCATATTGACGACACGGACGGTATCACCATACTTTTCACTGAACAGAGCCATGGCACCCATTGCCTTAGCCTCTTCAATGGGCATTTCTCTTACATCGATGGCGTAGCCCTCCAAAATGGCACTCTGAACAATGCTATCGATCTTTGCGATCTCTTCCGGAGTGACTGCGGAGTAATGGCTGAAGTCAAAACGCAGGCGGTCGGGCTCAACCAAAGAGCCGGCCTGGTGCACATGTTCACCCAGGACAGACTTCAGAGCCTTCTGCAGCAGGTGCGTTGCAGAGTGAGCACGCATAATGGCCTTGCGGCGTTCCACATCAATGCTGGCACAAACCAGATCATCGGTCTTGAGAGAACCGCTGACCATGGTACCGGAATGCAGATACTTGCCGCCCTTGTCCTTCTGAACACCCGTAACTTCAAACCGGCTGTCGCCCATAAGGATCACGCCATGGTCTGCAGCCTGACCACCCATTTCTGCGTAGAAAGGCGTCTTGTCCAGAACAATAATGCCGTTTTCACCGCCGGTGATGGCACCGGTGACTTCCTCGCCAACACAGACAGCCAGGATCTTGGCATCACAAACATTGACATTATAACCCACAAAGTTGGTAGGTGTGGTATCCAGACCCAGGTCGATGCCTGCCCAGCCCAGGTCGCCCAAGGCCTTTCGGGCCTCACGGGCACGGACTCTCTGCTCTTCACGGCAGGCCACATACTTGTCCATGTCCACGCTCATGCCTTCGTCTTCCAGCATTTCGATGGTCAGGTCAATGGGGAAGCCATAGGTATCTGCCAGCAGGAATGCATCCTCGCCGGAGAATACGGTCTCGCCTTTTTCCTTATGGCCGGCCAGCTTTTCTCCGAAGATACGCATGCCGGTATCGATGGTACGGGCAAAATTCTCTTCCTCGGTCTTGACCACGCGGATAATGTGGGCAGCACGCTCCCGCAGGTAGGTGTAGTGGCTTTCATTTTCCTTAATGACCGTTTCCACCACTTCATACAGGAAGGGCTTGTTGACGCCCAGCAGCTTACCGTGACGGGCTGCACGGCGAAGCAGTCTGCGAAGCACATAGCCGCGGCCTTCATTGGTAGGCTGAACGCCATCGGCGATCATGAAGGTGGATGCACGGATATGGTCGGTAATAACACGCAGGCTCACATCGGTCTTGGCACTCTGGCCGTAGGATGCTCCGGTAATGTCGGTGACATGGTTGGTGATGTTCATGACGGTGTCCACATCAAACAGAGAGTTCACATCCTGGCACACAACTGCCAAACGCTCCAGGCCCATGCCGGTGTCGATGTTCTTCTGCACCAGTTCGGTATAGTTTCCGTGGCCGTCGTTATCGAACTGGGAGAACACATTGTTCCATACTTCCATGTAGCGGTCACAATCACAACCGACGGTACAGCCGGGCTTGCCGCAGCCGTACTTCTCGCCACGGTCATAGTACACTTCGGAGCAGGGGCCGCAGGGGCCGGAGCCGTGCTCCCAGAAATTGTCGGACTTGCCGAAACGGAAAATGCGGTCAGCGGCGATGCCAATGTCCTTATTCCAAATTTCGAAGGCCTCTTCATCGTTTTCGTAGATGGAAGGATACAGACGGTCTTCCTCCAGGCCAACCACCTTGGTCAGGAATTCCCAACACCATGCAATAGCCTCCTTCTTGAAGTAATCACCGAAGGAGAAGTTGCCCAGCATCTCAAAATAGGTGCCGTGACGGGCAGTTTTGCCGATATTCTCAATATCGCCGGTACGGATACACTTCTGACAGGTGCAGACCCTGCGGCGGGGCGGTTCCACTTCACCCTTGAAGTAGGGCTTCATGGGAGCCATGCCGGAGTTGATCAGCAGCAGGGACTTGTCATTCTGGGGGATCAGGGAAAAACTGGGCAGACGCAGATGGTCCTTGCTTTCAAAATAACGCAGGAACATCTCACGCAGCTCGTTTACGCCATAGGCTTTTTTACTCATTTGGATTCAACCTCCATATAAATTTACAAAAAAATAGACCTCTCCCCTGCATAGGGGCGAGGTTGCTCGCGGTACCACCCTAATTCACCGGCATGCCGGTCTTAGCCGCTCTGTAACGGGAGCTCCCGTCCCGGTCCTCCCGGGCGGCTTGGAAGTGGCTGAAAGACCGTTCCGCAAGGGGCTCACACCATTCCCCTCTCGCTTTGCCGTTCTCCGTCTTTCTCGTTTCCGCATTGCCTTTGCATTTCCTCACTATTCTACCATAAAACCTTAAATTGTCAACATTTTTATAGCAAAAACAGGCCGCCCAAAGGCAGCCTGTTTTTCTTAAATATTTTCTTCCAGCCAAGCCTTCAAGGCAAGTCTGCCTTCCTCACTCATAGGGAAGGTTGCCTCCCCTTCCATTTCGCTTTTTTCATAACAAAAGGGGCCGTGCCAATACTGAGCAAAGATGGTACTGTTTTCCATATCCACCTCTTTGGCGTTTTTCTTTACCACCTGTGGGGCTGCCCGGAATCGGAAGGCTCCGCTGGAGCCGGTAAAAATATTATTCATGGCAAAGGTGTGGAGCGTTGGAATGAATAGTTCTGCCATATCAGTCCACCAGTGCTTCCATTTCATCCAGCAATTCGCCGAATAGCTGCAGTGCCTGTTCCACAGGCTCCGGTCCGGTCATATCCACGCCTGCCTTCTTCAGCAGTTCAATGGGGCTGGCAGAGCAGCCGCCGGACAGGAATTCCAGGTAGTCCTTAACCGCACTTTCGCCTTCCCTGAGAATCCGGCGGGACAGTGCGATGGCGGCAGAACAGCCTGTTGCATACTGGAACACATAGTAGTTGTAATAGAAATGGGGAATCCGGGCCCATTCCATAGCGATACGGTCATCCACAACCATATCCGGGCCGAAATACAGCTCATTCAGACGGCGGTATTCCTTGCACAGCACATCGGCTGTCAAGGTCTCTCCTGCCGCGACCATTCTGCCGATGTTCAGCTCAAACTCGGCGAACATGGTCTGGCGGTAAATGGTACCCTTGAACTGCTCCAGGAAATTGTTGATAAGGTATGCCCGTTCCTTCTTATCGGTAGTCTTTGCCAGCAGGTATTCATGAAGCAGAGCCTCGTTGCAGGTGGAGGCGACCTCCGCCACAAAGATCACATAGTGTGCGTCAATGGGGTTCTGGGTCTTGTTGGACAGATAAGAATGAAGTGCGTGGCCCATTTCATGGGCAAGGGTAAACTGGCTGTCCAATGTACCGGAGTAATTCAGCAGCACATAAGGATGGGGCTGGGCACCGGCAGAATAGGCACCGCTGCGTTTTCCCTCGTTTTCATAGACATCGATCCAACGGTTGTCGAAGCCTTCCTGCAGGATCTTGCGGTACTCCTCGCCCAAAGGTGCCAGTGCATCATACACCGTCTTCTTTGCATCGGCAAAGGGAATGTATTTGCCTACATCCTTTACAAGGGGTGCGTACACATCGTAAAAATGGAGCTCGTCCACACCCAGCAGCTTTTTACGCAGCCGGACATAACGGTGCATCTTGTCCAGGTTTTTGTGGACTGCCTCAATGAGATTCAGATATACAGAGGTAGGAACATTGTTCTCATCCAAAGAAGCCTCGAAAGCTCCGGGGTACTTTCTTGCCTCGGCAAAGAACTTCAGCTGCTTGTTCTGAGCGTTCAAAAGGCCGGCTGCGGTGTTTTTAAATGCACCAAAGCTGTCGTACAGGCTCTCATAGGCACTTTTACGAAGTGCTCTGTCGCTGCTTTCCTGGTAGCGGACAAAGCTGCCCCGGGTCAATGGATGGCTGTTGCCCTCACTGTCCAGTACATCCCGGAAGGTCAGGTCTGCATCCGCCAGCATGCCGTAAACATTGTCCGGAGCCTGGCCAAGTTCACCGGCTGCTGCCAGCAGCTTCTCCTCTGCTTCACTGAGAACATGCTCCTTGCGGCGACGCATATCTGTCAAATACCGACGGTACCGCTCCAGAGGCGGATACTGCACATAAAAGCTCTCCAGCTTTTCATCGGAAATGGCCATAACTTCCGGTGTTTCAAAGCTAACAGCAGCATTCAGGGCTACATATGTTCCCATAAATTTTCCGGTCATTGCCTGGTACACGGAATTGCGGGTATCTTCATCGCTTTTACGCATTGCGTAGTTGCCCAGCTGATAGCCCAGCACATTGACCTGCTCCAGCTGGGACAGATACTCGTACAGTTTTTCAGGGCTTTGGCCCAGCTGTCCTGCAAAAGCACTGAGCTGATCCTTCTTTTTGGCAAGGACGGCAAGATCCTCTTCCCAGGCTTCATCTGTGGCATACAGATCGTTGATGGCCCAGGTATCTTCCACCGGGACCTCGCTGCGGGTTCTGACTTTTTTAATTTCTGCCATGGTGCACCTCCAATGATTGATTTTTAATATTATACCACGAACACAGAAAAAAGCAATCATGCCTTGTAAAGATTTCAACAATATGGTAGAATAGCTGCGGTGATTTTTATGAAAAAGCAAATACAGGGCAGCCTTTACCTGCTGCTGGCAACGCTTATTTGGGGTTCTACCTTTGTTGCACAGCGTGTGAGTATGGATTACATTCAGCCCTTTACATTTCAGGCCGCACGGTGCTTTCTGGGAATCCTTGTG
>JAZNZG010000161.1:0-2752 GCA_045594825.1 Faecousia sp.
GGCTTCTCCGTAGGCTCTTCTGTGGGAGCTTCCGTTTCAGCATCAGTGATCTTTACGATCTGCTTGTTGCGGTTATCATATACCGACTTGGCTTCAAAAACTTTTTCGATGAGGGAATCATCAGATTTGTTATATCTGCACCGATATGTATTCACAGTATAGCCGGTATAGGGAGTAGAGATCACCTGGCCGTCCTTGTAGCCGTCCTCGTTATCGCTTTCCATTTCTACATATTCGGTTTCCCAGCCAACTCTGTTGACGACTTCGTAAGACATCTTCGTGTAATAGTCTTTGGTATCTGTACCAACAAGAGAGATCGTAACACTACCGCCGGATGCGGATGCATCCACCCGGATGGGATAATCGGTATTGTTGCGCACACGCAGATTGGGACCGCCCCAGCTTACGGTAGCGTCCATACCGGGATCCATATAGCTGGAAATATACTGATGATTGTGACGCTGGACGATTTCCAGATCAGCCATCAGAGCACAGTAATATATCACGGAAGAGGGCTGGCATACACCACCGGCAATGACCTTAATGGTTTTACCGTTTACATATCCGTCTGCCATGAGATAACCCTTGTCAGAAGTTCGTTCACCGGTGGTCTCGTTGTAGTTGAAAACTTCACCGGGCATGATAATAGTTCCGTTAATTGCCTCGCATGCGATCCGCAGGTTGGTGTTACGGTTATAGCTGCTGCTTGCGGTGGCCTTATGGGTGGCCAGTACATCACGGAACAGCAGCTCATCCAGCATTCCCTTAGTAGTTTCCGGAGCGACTGTAACGAAAGGAATCTCCAGGTCTGTACCATAGGATGCAGTTTCCAACGCAGCCTTGGCACTTTCAAGATCAAAGCCGTAACCGAAGGAATGGTCCGCTGCTTCGCAAGTTTCCTCGTCCATTACAGAGTTCAAAGGCTCAACATGAAACTGCTGATGGATGCTCTCCAAGTCGACAGGTTTCGGTTCTTCCATCTTAGCGGCGTATTCTACGATAAAACTGCCGCTTACATACGCATCAAGTATTTCGGACAGTAACGCGTCCTGGTCGTAAGTGTAGGCAGGAGTACCCATGTGGATGATAAGCTTTTGCAGCTGCTCGGGAGCAACTTCCTCTGCCGTCAGATCAGGCTGCTCACCCAGGACCTCCCAGGTTGCCTCAACAGGCTCGCTGCCGGGTGCCAAATTATTTAGTGCAAGGTATGCACAGATGGCATCGGTATTGACATGCAGGTACTGCTGTATATCTACCGTCATACCGATGGTAGAAGCCAGCAACTGCTCCTCTTTTTGCTGTGCCTTGTTACCGGAACGGCCCAGGTTATAAGCTGCTTCAACAGAGGCCTCCACGTCCAGACTAACCTCTGTCAGATCCGGGGCAAGGGAAACGTTCTGTCCTTCAATATAGACCTCCATAGGATTGCTGGCATAGCTGTCAGACACAGTCAAACGAAGTGCACTTACAGCCTCTTGCTTTGTCATTCCGCCAACATCAATACCTGCAATCTTAATGTTTTCCATGATGATACCATCTTCCAGGTCGGAGGAAGCGAAACACCCTGTAAACAGGCAGGCGGTCAGAATGGCAATTACTGCAACGATAGCAGCTGCAGAAAAGGTTTTGCATCGCCGGGTAATGCCAGTACCGGAATCTGTTTGAAATCTCTTATCCATCATAAGAAACCTCCTTTCGTTTCCATTTTTCGTACATTGTAGCACATAATCTGTAAATTGCAAGTCAATTGTGCCAACGCAGGGAGGAAGATACAGGAAATTAAGGAATACATTTCCTGTACTGTTCCACAAATACTTTGGCCTGCCGCAACGAGTCCACCCCGGCTGCAAGACGCAGACGAAGGGTAGGTTGCTTAGCGGTTGCCACAAACTGTACCCGTTTACTGTACTCGGGTACAGCACAAAGAGCACTGATTGCCTCAAAATTCAAATTATTCAGTGTAAACAGCACGTCAGATGCCTTTTGCCGAATATCTGTGATGCCAACCTTTCGGGCATTGGCACGGAGCAATGCGATCTCCACCAAATTAAGAACGCCCTTGGGCGGCTCACCGTAACGGTCAATGATCTCATCCAGCAGGTCGTCAGCATCCTCCTGGGAGCGGATGGCAGCCATACGGCGGTACAGGTCCATACGCTCTTCGCCGCGGGATACATAATCTTTGTCAACATTGGCTGTCACATTCAGATCTGCGGTGCAATCCGGTTCTCTGGGTTGCTCGCCTCGCTGCTCCAGTACCGCCTCGTCTAAAAGCTTTAGGTACATATCATAGCCCACACTCATCATGTGTCCGGACTGCTCAGCACCTAAAAGATTACCTGCACCACGGATCTCCAGGTCACGCATGGCGATCTTGAAACCGGAACCGAATTCGGCAAAGTCACGGATCGCGGATAACCGCTTTTCCGCAACCTCCGAAAGCGATTTATCGGGACGGTAGGTGAAATAAGCATAAGCGTGGCGGGTAGAACGACCCACACGTCCCCGAAGCTGATGAAGCTGGCTCAAACCGAAACGGTCTGCATTCTCGATGATCAGCGTGTTTGCGTTGGGAATGTCCAAACCGGTTTCAATAATGGTGGTGCAGACGAGGACCTGAATATCACCGTCTGCCATGGCATGCATCACATCACCCAAAGCATCTTCACCCATTTTACCATGGGCAACAGCCACACTTAAACCAGGAATCCGCCGCTTCAAAGCGGAAGCACACTGATCGATGCTTTCTACA
>JAZNZG010000162.1:0-5430 GCA_045594825.1 Faecousia sp.
TCACATTGATGCCGGAGAAGAAGGCTGCTTCCTTGGAGCCGCCGACAGCATAGATGTTACGGCCGACCTTAGTATAGGTCAGCAGCAGCTGTGCAATAATGTACAGGACCACCATGATAATGGCACAGATGGGGATCTCACCACCGATGATGTAGCCACGGCCCAGCTTTGCAATGGCGTTGGGCATGTTGGGGATGGGAACAGCCTGGGTGATCAGCTTGGCAACGCCGTAGCAGACATACTGGGTGCCCAAAGTTGCAACCAGGGGAGGAACACCGATGTAAGAGACCAGGAAGCCGTTCAGGGAGCCAATGGTGATACCGACTACAAACATAACAAGGATCGCCACGGGAACGGGCAGACCCACATTCTTCATCAGGATACCGCCGATGCAGGAGGTCAGACAGACCATACGGCCCAGAGAAATATCAAACGCACCGGTAAGCATAATGATTGCCTGGCCCAGTGCCACGATACCGACAGTAGACGCCTGCAGCAGGATGTTCTTCCAGTTGCCCCATGTCAGGAAGTACTGTTCGCCGAACTTAATGTAAGAGATAACGGTGAAAACAACCATCAGTGCCAGCAGGCCAACGATGGACATCCAGTTCTTTGTAAACTGGCCGATTGCCTGGCCCACAGACTTTTTGTTCAGGGTATTTGCTTTAGTAGACATATAATTTTTCCTCCCATAGCTTCTTGCTGAAATGTTTCTATGCATAATCTTTTAAAAGCAGAAACAACAAAAGCTTTTTGCCCTTCAGGGCACACTAAAACTGCGGGGCATAACCCCACGGACTAAGTTTAGCACAACTCGGTGTTTTTGTAAACCAATTTTGGTTTCGTTTCTTAACAAAAAAACGACCTGTATTCTGTACATTTTTTACAAAAAGAGCCCCCTCTTGTTGTATCTGTTCATCAAGAGGGGCTCTTTTTCTATAACGCTTTACTTGCAGATCAGGCCGCCAGCTGCCTCCACTTCACGCTTGACCAGCTGCACGGACTTGATGGCCTCGCTGACAGTGGCAACGGACAGGTCGTTCTTGCCCTGCAGGCCTTCCACAAAGTATTTCAGCTCGTTGTAGTAGCCGCCCAAAGAGGAGATGTTGCCGCCGATGTCATTATCGCCCTGGAACTCCTCCTCCAGCTCAGCCTGGTATGCCGCACCGCCTACGGGGTAGACGTTGACAACACCGCCGCCGCCAATAACGGTAGCCTTCTCAAACTTCACACGGAAGTCCGCGGTGAAGGGGAAATCCTGGGGATAATCCCAGCCGGATTCCACTGCCACGCTGACATTGTTGCCGTAGCCGTAGACAGCATTGATGTGCTGGATAGCACCGTCTGCATCGCGATGGGCGTGGGCCTTGCCCACATCGGGCGCGCCCATGATGTAACGGACGAAGTCCACATCATGCACATGCATGTCAACAGCAACGCCGCCGGACTTATCCACCTGGTGCAGCCAGCCTTCCCATGCCCACTCGGGGCGGGAGCTCATACGACGGAACATTGCATGCTGGATCTTGCCGAAGGTGCCTGCGTCCACAACCTTCTTCAGCCAAACATACTCGGTCCACTGACGGATGACCTGACCCACCTGGACCTTGACACCGGTTTCTTTCTCGGTCTGCAGGATCAGCTCCATATCGGCATCTTCAAATGCGATGGGCTTTTCCACGAACACATTTTTGCCGGCCTTCATGGCAGCGACAGCATGTGCTGCATGGAGGTGGGTAGGCAGACAGACATCCACCACATCCACATCGGCCTTTTCGATCAGTTCCATGCCGGTGGCGTAAATTTCGGCACCGTTTGCCAGCTTCTGGGCATATTCGGGGCGGACATCGGCAACTGCGGTGACCTTAACGCCCAAGTTTTCCAGTGCTGCGTAGCAGGCAGCGTGCATACCGCCCATGAAGCCGCAGCCGATCAAACCAACTTTAATCATATTACAGTTCTCCTCTCATGATACGCTCCATAGAAGCGGATGTATTATAAATGAGCTGGTCAGAGCCCTGGGCATACTGGGGGATCATTTCACCGGCTGCCCAGCCTTCGTAACCAATATCCTGGAATGCCTGGCGGACGCTCTTCCAGTCCACATCGCCGGCCAGCAGGTCAACAAACGCGTTCAGGCCGCCGGGATTGCGGCGGTAATCCTTGAAGTGGACCTTGAAGATCCGCTTGCCCAGGATCCGGATCCACTGCTCGGGATAGCCCGCAAAGACCACATTACCGGTGTCAAAGTAGGCACCGACCCAGTCGCTGCCCACCGCGTCGATAAAGCTACGCATTTCCATGGGGGACAGCAAAAACTTATTCCACACATTTTCCAGGCCGATCTGCACGCCGTATTCTTCGGCGATGGGAGCCAGCTTCTTCATCTGCTCCAGAGCACGGTCCCAAACCACATCATAGGGAACAACGGGCCACTCGGGGACAAATTCCACGGACACGCTGCCGGGGATCACAAGGATGGTCTGTGCACCCAGCATCTTTGCACAGTACAGCTGCCGCACCACCATGTCAAAGGCTCTCTGCCGCTCCTCGGGATCGTTGGCCGTCAGAGAATTTGCCCAGCACAGACCGCTGGACAGGCTGGGGATCTTGATGCCCAGTTCTTCGGCATAGGCCTTAATGCTGAGGAGTTCCTCGTCGGTGGAGGTCATGGTGATCTCACCTTCACCGCCCAAAGCCAGCTCGATACCCTCAAAGCCGGCATCCTTGGCAAGCTTCATGGCTTCCCGGTTGGTCTTTCCAATAAAAGACCAAATATTGATGGACTTTTTCATGCAATTAACATCCTTTCTGTCTGAAAGTATATTTACAAAAATAACAAAAAAGAGTATACTGGGGAGGAGAATTTGTTTCTTCTGCCCTATCGGTTTTATTGTAATACATTCCATATCCAATTTCTTTATATTATTAGTTGCGTTTTTTATAAAATAAGCCAAAAGGAGGATTGGTCATGGAGAACCAGTACAAAATTCATAATTTGGAAACCGTGGTTTCCGTGACCGGTCTTGTGAATGTATCTTACTACACCCTTTCCAAGGATTTTCTTTGGAGCGGTGAGTCCCATGATTTTTGGGAAATGGTGTATGTGGATAAAGGGGAGATGGTGGTCACCGCAGGCACGGACACCTATCTTCTGAAAAGCGGCGAGGCCGCCTTCCATTGTCCCCATGAATTTCACAATCTGCGTACCAGTGGGCAAAAATCCGCCAATGTGATCGTGGTGGCCTTTCTTTGCGACAGTCCCATGATGCGTACCTTTGAGAGAAAGATCCTCTCTTTGAACGCCCAGGAAAAAGCCTGCCTTTCCTCCATTGTAAAGGAAGCGGAGGCTACCTATACCCATTTTGACAACATGATCTCCTTTAATGTTGCACCCTGTGTGGACCTGGTGCAGCGGGACACGATCCCCTTTGGATCGCAGCAGATCATTAAAAATCTTTTGGAATATTTTTTGGTGCTGATCTGCCGCCACACAGACGGCATTCATTTCGATGCCCGTGCGGTGCCTGTGAACCAGCTTCACCACCACGCACAGATCGCCGTAAAAATACAGGAGCACCTGGCCGAGCATTACCCCGAGCGGATCACTTTGGAGATCCTGGCTGCCACACAGAACATCAGCGTTTCCCAGCTCAAGCGGATATTCAAAGAGCATACCGGCGAATCCGTGGTACCCTATCTCACGACCCTGCGGATCCGGGAGGCCAAGCGGCTGATCCAGGAAAGCACCATGAATTTCTCCCAGATCGCTGTGGCAGTGGGCTACGACAATATTTATTACTTCTCCTCCGTGTTCAAAAAGCACACCGGCATGACCCTCACCGAATATTCCAAATCCCTCCGCAGATGACCGGAGCATGATAACGAAAACAAGAAAGGTGCGATACATATGACCGCGAAAAGCAGCTTCTGCCTGTATATGCCTCCTGTGTCCTCCATCACCTCTTATATGGAAATGGTGGATCTTGCCGCAGAGCACGGCATCCGTCAGTTGGAAACCCTGAATCTTTTGGACCTGTCCACCCCGGACAAAGAATTTGCCAAAAAGCTCCGGGCCTATGCCGATGAAAAGGGCATCGCCTTCCCCTGCGTTTCCATGGGACTGAGCCTGGTGGATGACGACTACCTGGAGGTCTTGGAGATCGCCAAGGGATATGTGGAGATCGCCGCCATTTTGGGTTCTCCCTTCTTCCATCACACCATCGCCATGGAGTTTGAGAATTATCAGCACATCGCCGACAATTTTGAGCTGTTTTACAGCCGGGGCCTCACCGTTGTCCGGGAGCTGTACGATTACGCCCAAACTTTCGGTATCCGCACCGTTTACGAGGACCAGGGGTTCCTGTTCAATGGCAGAGAGAACTTCTCCCGGTTCCTCCGGGATGTGGGCCGGGATGTGGGCATCGTGGCAGACTTCGGCAACATCCAGTTTGTGGATGAGCAGGTAGAGGATTTCATCCCCCTGTTCCGGGACCGCATCGTCCATGTCCATGTGAAGGATTACCTGGTCACGCCCGGCAGCAACCGTCAGCGGCTGGAGGGAGAATACCGCTCCAAGGGTGGCAACTACCTTTTGGATGTTCTGGTAGGTAAAGGCAGCGTCCATGTTGAAGAAGCCTTCCGCATGCTCCGTCAGATCGGTTACCACGGTGCGGTTTCCCTGGAAAGCGGCCCCATCGGCCCCGATGAGGCTGCCTCCTTCAGAGAGAACCTGGCCACCGTCCGGGACTACATTGAAAAGTATTTATAAGGTATCGGGAGGAACATCATGATTTACTGGATCGCACAGGCCTTTGGCATATTTGCCACCATCTGCTGCTTCATCATGCCCCTGTTCAAGAAGAAATGGCAGATGCTGCTTGTCAATGCCGGCGGCAATCTGTTCTTCATCTTGAACCTGCTGCTGTTGGGCATCTCCTCAGGCAACATAATGGCCAATGCCACCGCTATGATCGTGAACATCGTCTCTCTGGTGCAGGTGTTCATCTCCTATTACCATGTGCAGAAAAACATCCCCGTCACCGTCACCGAGAATATCATCTTCCTGGTGCTGTATGTGGGATTGGGCTTTGTTGGCTTCAACCGGGCACTGGATCTTCTGCCCATCGTGGCAAGTGTATTCAATATGCTGGCCGCCTTCCAGCGTGACGAGCAGAAAACACGCTGGCTGGTGCTGTTCAACGCCTCCATCTTCTGTCTGTACTATATTATAATCGGTTCCACCTCTCTGCTTGCGGAGCTGCTGGCTGTGGTCACCACGGTGATCGGCCTGATCAGCTACCGGAAAAAGAAAGCATGATTTTCAAGGCCTGCCGCAATACGCGGCAGGCCTTTTAACAGGGGAATCGCCATTGACAAACCTGGGAATCTATACTAAAATGCAAGTGTATGATAATCGGAAAGTATGCC
>JAZNZG010000163.1:0-4232 GCA_045594825.1 Faecousia sp.
CGTAAAAAGCAGACACCAGGGACTTCATCGATGTGCCCTTCATAGGATTTTTAGGCCCTACCTGGGAGCCGGCCATCCTGACTAGGATACTGCACCGTCACGCTGTATATTATCATAGAATTATTGAATATACAAGTATAATTTTATATTTTGTATATTTTTACAAAAATTTATACCAGGGATACAGTCTGCATCCCCGGTAATTTCATCGATTTATAAACCAGTCCTCCACAATGTCGCTGTGGGTAATGACGATGTCTATGTTTTTCAGTTCCTCTTTGGTGAAAAAACGCAGATCCTTGGACTCAGCACTGATCTGCATGACCGGCTCCTGTTCCAGTTCCAGGCCGTATACCACAATAACCATACGCCAGATACTGCCGTCACGGTACGCGGCGATCCGCCCCGGTTCCCCATATACAGCCAGCTTTCGAAACTGCTCTTTCGGTATCCGCAGACCCAGTTCTTCGTATACTTCCCGGACAATGGCCTGCAGCTCTGTTTCCGTTTTTTTAACACCACCGCCAACAAGGCCCCAAATGTCGCTGTCCCGGCGTTTTTCCAAAAGAAGCTTTCCGTTGCAGGTGATCAGCACATTGGCTCCCAGGTGTGCTTTTTGTGTGGTTTTCGGGGCGTTCGGGTCACCCCGGTAAAAGGTTACGATCGACATGGCCATGCTCCTTATTGCTGATTTGCTTACAGTATAACACAAAAAGCTGCATCTTGCTATCCCTAAAATTCTTTTGGAACGGGTTTTGTGATACCGGTACGCCGGGCTTTTTCCAGGCCTCCGGCCATATGATCCTCCGGGTCCTTTGTAAATTTGGCACGACGGATGCTGTCCTCGCCATATTTGTCCCGAATGGCATCCACCGTTTCATCCAGCCGCAGTCTGCGTTCATACTCTACCGGTGTCAAATGGGAAAACAGATCGTACTGCTGGTAGGGCTCGCAGGAAAGCTTGGTCATCTGCACACCCAACTGCCGTAATGGCACCGTACCGTCCCAGGCTTCGTCCAGCAAACTGCAGGCATGGCGGAACAGTTCCTCTGTAATATTGGTAGCACCCGGCAGTACCCGCTGATGAGAAGAATGCTCAAATGCATTGGTACGCAGATGAATGGACAGACAGCTGCCAAATTTACCGTCCTTACGCATACGCATGGCCACAGTCTCACAAAGGCTCAAAAGCACCTGATAGCCATATTCCCTTGTCGTAACATCCCGGGGCGTTGTAGTGGAATTGCCATAGCCTTTATTTTCCGCCGGCTCCGGTGCCACCAGCTCCGCATTACGGCCGTTGGCGAAGTGCCAGATCGTCTGTCCGTGCTTGCCAAGTTTCTGTTTCAGAATCCGTTCCTCTGCCCGGGCCAGTTGTCCTATGGTATAGATTCCAATACGCTTCAGCTTGCTCTCAGTGGCAGGTCCCACCAAAAACAGGTCCCGTACCGGCAGAGGCCAAAATTTATCCTCCATTTCCTCCGGAAACAATGTGTGTACCTTATTGGGTTTTTCAAAGTCCCCCGCCATTTTAGCCAGCAGCTTGTTGGAAGAAATGCCTATGTTTACCGTGAATCCCAGCTCATCCCATATTTGCTGACGCATTTTTTCTGCAGCCAGACGGGGATCTCCAAAAAGGCGGCGGGTGCCGGTCATATCCACCCAGGCTTCGTCAATGGAATACTGTTCCACCACGGGACTAAACTTCCGCAGCATGTCCACAAAGTGCCGGGAAGCTTCCACATACAAAGGATAATCCGGCTGCACGACCGTTAAATCCGGACATTTTTCCAAGGCCTTGAACAAGGGCTCCCCTGTTTGGATGCCGTATTTCTTTGCCGGACCGCTTTTGGCCAGAATGATGCCACGCCGTGATTCCTTATCTCCCGCCACCACCGACGGTATCTGACGCAGATCGGTTTCCTCTCCCAGCACCTTTACACGGTACGCGGCAGACCAAGAAAGAAAGGCACTATTAGCATCCACATGAAAGATCACACGCTGTGACATATCAGTACACCTTCCTCATAATACACCAGCTATGGCTGCGAATGGTGTATTTCAGTTCAAACAGCCACGGCTTATGGTTGACCGTCGCTTTGCACAAAAATACCTTTGCTTCGATCCCCACATACTGGATCTCCCGGCAGCTTACCACCTCATCAATATCCACCCGCAAAAGCTGGTGCTCCTCATCCTCCATACGCAGACGCAGCGGGCGAATGTCACCGCCGGCACTGCAAAGAGAGATCACATCCACCGGGCATATATTCTGTTCCACTGCGTTCACCTCCTGTTTGCATTATAGCACATTTGTTCGTATTAAGCAAGTGTAATTTTATGGTTGTTTCCGGGATCATGCTTTGGTATAATAAAGAAAAGGAGGGATTCCATGCTGAAGTATCCCTGTTTGGTTTTAGATCACGACGATACCGTGGTACAAAGTGAGACCACCATCAACTATCCGTTCTTCTGCTATATCCTGGATAAATTCCGGCCCGGCACCACCATCACCCCCGAGGAATACACCAAGGGTTGTTTTCATCCCGGTTTTGTGGAAATGTGTAAACAGTGGTACGGTTTTACCGAGGCGGAACAAACAGAGGAATATCTGGGTTGGAAGGAATACGCCCGTACCCATATCCCCTCCCCCTATCCCGGCATTGAACGGATCATCCGCCGTCAAAAGGAAGCAGGCGGTATGATCTGCGTAGTGTCCCATTCCAGCAGAGAAAATATCCTGCGGGACTACAACGCACATTTCGGTATGCAGCCGGATGCCATATACGGATGGGATCTGCCGGCAGATCAGCGAAAGCCTAACCCTTATCCTCTGGAGCATATTATGGAAAGCTACGGCTTTACTCCGGATCAGATGCTGGTGGTAGACGACCTGAAGCCTGCGTGGCAAATGGCTAGTGCAGTAAATGTACCCATCGCTTTTGCCGCATGGAGCAAGACCGAAGTACCTGAGATCGTGGAGGAAATGTCCCAGCTTTGCGATTACACTTTCCATTCACCGACAGAATTAGAGTCGTTTTTATTTCCCTAACTTGACACTTATGGTATAATACCCATTGAAAACAGCAAAGGAGGTGAGCAGTCTGGAAAAGGAAAGCATCAAAGTCATGGCTACCAACCGGGAAGCACGGCATGAATACTTTATTGAAGAAGAATACGAAGCCGGTATTGAACTGTGCGGTACGGAAGTGAAGTCCATTCGTCAGGGCACCTTGAATTTGAAGGACGCCTGGTGCGGCATCAAAGACGGAGAGTTGCTGATCAACCAGATGCACATCTCCCCCTATGATCATGGCAACCGGTTTAATCCCGATTCCAAGCGGCCCCGCCGTCTGCTGATGCACAAGCGTGAGATCATGCGGCTTTACGGCAAGGTCAAGCAGGACGGCTACGCACTGATCCCTCTGTCCGTTTATTTCAAAGGCAGCCGGGTCAAGGTAAAGGTCGGCCTGTGTAAGGGCAAGAAGCTTTATGACAAACGACAATCCGCGGCCGAAAGAGACGCCAAGCGTCAGATCGACCGTGCAATGAAGGAGAGATACTAACATGAATCCTACTTTTAAGATCACCATGGAAAACGGCGGTGTTATCGAGGGCGAGCTGTACCCCGATAAGGCACCACAGAGCGTTTATAACTTCATCGATCTGTGTAATCACAACTTCTACGACGGGCTGATCTTCCACCGTGTCATCCCCGGCTTTATGATCCAGGGTGGCTGTCCCGAAGGCACCGGCATGGGCGGCCCCGGCTACTGCATCAAGGGCGAATTCTTCTTTAACGGCGTTGAAAACAATTTGAAGCATAAACGCGGTGTGCTGAGCATGGCAAGAAGCCAGTCTCCCAACTCTGCCGGCAGCCAGTTCTTTATCATGCACGCTGATGCAAAGCATTTGGATATGCAGTACGCAGGATTTGGCAAGGTAACTTCCGGTATGGAGGTTGTGGACGCAATTGCGAAGGTACGCACCAACAGCATGGACCGTCCTTTGGAAGAACAGAAGATCGCTTCCATCACCGTGAATACCCATGGCGAAACCTATCCGGAACCCAAGAAGCTCAAGGATCCTTACGGCAGATTCTGATTGACAATAACACTCCCGGGTGGGGAATCCTCCCCACCCTGCCCCAAACTTCATATGGGGGTGTACTGGTTTCGACGGGGGTAGTGAGGCTGGATAAGCGGGTCGTGGCACCTGACCACGGTAAAACG
>JAZNZG010000164.1:0-11467 GCA_045594825.1 Faecousia sp.
ATAGGCAAACCAGGTCTTGTCCTTATAATTGATCTCAAACAAAGGAGATTCTGCAATATAAACATATCCGTCCCGGATCAAGGTGGGACACAGGCGATAGAGCATAGTCAAAATAAGGGTACGGATCTGGAAGCCGTCCACATCGGCGTCGGTACAAATCACGATCTTGCTCCAACGCAGATTGTCAATGTCAAAGGAAGACAGCTCTTTGGCCTTTTTGCCCTGGATCTCCACGCCGCAGCCCAGCACCTTTACAAGATCTGTGATGATGGGAGATGCAAAAATCTTGGTATAATCCGCCTTCAGACAGTTCAGGATCTTACCACGAACAGGCATAATGCCCTGGAACTCAGCATCTCGGGAAAGCTTAACGCTGCCTAATGCGGAGTCACCCTCAACGATATACAGCTCACGAACTGTGGTGTCACGGCTGCGGCAGTCCACAAATTTCTGTACCCGGTTGGCAATATCGATGGAACCGGACAGCTTCTTCTTAACATTGGACTTGGTCTTTTCCGCAGATTCTCTTGCCCGCTTGTTTACCAAGATCTGGTCTGCGGCACGGTCTGCATCCTGCTTATTTTCCAGGAACCACACCTGCAGCTTTTCCTTGAAGAAGGCGGTCATAGCCTCCTGGGTAAATTTGGAGTTTACAGACTTCTTGGTCTGATTTTCAAAGCAGACTATGGTGGAAACACAGTTTGTGACCATTACAAGGCTGTCCTGAATGTCCTGGAACAGGATCTTGCTCTCGTTTTTGGTGTACTTGTTGCTGTCCCGCAGGTACTTGTCAAAGGCTGCAGTAAAGCCCAGGCGAACCGCACGGTCAGGACTGCCGCCGTACTCCAGCCAGGAGGAATTATGATAATACTCAATGTGGCTGAGCTGTTTGGAGAAGCAGAAGGATGCGGTGATCTTCAGCTTCATTTCCGGACGGTTCTCTGCATCACGGCCGCGGCGGTCTGCCTCCCAGAACACAGGCATGGTAAAGGCGTTGTCCCCTACCATCTCTTCGATATATTGTTTGATACCCTCTTCGTAGCAATAGATTTCTTCTTCAAATCTTTTACCCACCTGGTTGCGAAATTTAAATGTAACACCCTTATTTACCACAGCCTGTCGGCGAAGTACATCCCGGTAATAGTCCACGGGAATGTTAATATCTGTAAACACATCCCTGTCGGGACGCCAGTGGAACAGAGAGCCGGTCTTCTTTCTGTCAACAGGCTCCTTTTTCATCTTGCCCTTGATGCGACCCCGCTCAAAATGCAGGTCGTACCGGAAACCGTCCCGGCGAACCGTCACATCAAAAAATTCGGATGCATACTGGGTGGCACAGGAGCCCAGGCCATTCAGGCCCAGGGAATACTCATAGTTTTCGCCGTTTTCGCCATACTTGCCGCCGGCGTACATCTCACAAAACACCAGTTCCCAGTTGTAGCGTTTTTCTTTTTCATTATAATCCACCGGACAGCCACGGCCAAAGTCCTCCACTTCCACAGAGAGGTCTTCGTACCGGGTCACAATGATGGTGTCACCGTGACCTTCTCTGGCCTCGTCGATGGCATTGGAGAGGATCTCAAATACCGCATGCTTACAGCCTTCCAGGTCATCAGAGCCAAAGATGACCGCAGGGCGTTTCCGCACACGGTCTTCTCCCTTAAGCATGGATATACTTTCGTTTCCGTATTGTTCCGTTACTTTTTTCGCCATTTTGTGTAAACCTGCCAAATCTCATAATATTACAATTATATTATACGCATTTTGTGCGTAAAGTCAATAAAAACCACAAGATATGGTGATTTTGGAGCCATTCAGAACTTTTTAAAAAATATGGATTTTTCCATTCCACAGAGGAAAATCCTGTGTTATAATAATCACAGGAGGTGGATATTATGCCAAAATCCGATAATCAGAAATTAAAAATCCTGTACATACTGGATTACCTGCAAAAAAACTCTCACGAGGACAAGCCTGTGAGAGCTGCGGAACTGATCGCTATGCTGGATAAGTACCGTATTTCCTGTGACAGAAAAACCATTTACTCCGATATTGCCGCCTTGCAGGATTACGGTGTGGACATCGTGTCCATCCCCGGCAAGAACGGCGGTTATTATATCGCCTCCCGGAATTTTGAACTACCGGAGCTGAAGCTTCTCATTGACGCCGTTCAGTCCAGCCGTTACTTGACAGAAAAGAAATCCCGGGAGCTGATTGAAAAGCTTTGTACCCAGTGTAACGAGCAGGACGCAACGCTGATGAAGCGAACGGTTATTGTTTCCGGCCGGGTGAAAAGCATGAACGAAACCATCTACTACAATGTGGATGCCATTCAGGAAGCCATCGCCTGTAACCGTCAGATCACCTTCCGGTATTTTGACTGGGACATCAGCGGTCGCCGCCGGTACCGTGAAAAAGAATACAGTGCCAGCCCCTACGGTCTTTGCCAGGATAATGAAAACTGCTATCTGCTGGCCCACTCTGAACGTCACGGCGTGACCTCTTACCGTGTGGACCGGATGTCTGATATCAATTTACTGTCTGCTGCCCGCACACCCTGCCCCGAATTAACAGGTAAAGCTTTGGTAGACCACGCAAACAGGCTGTTCCAAATGTTTGCAGGCGATTCCGTCGATGTGAAGCTGCGGTTTCACAGGGAACTGCTGAATGTGGTCATTGACCGCTTTGGCAGGGAGACCATGCTCATCCCGGACGGTCCGGAGCATTTTAAATTTACCGTAAAAGTGGCTGTTTCGCCTATGTTCCTCAGCTGGGTCATTGGCTTTGGTAATAAAGCAAAAGTGCTGCATCCTGCCTGGGTAGCGGAAGAATGCCGAAAGCTGTGCATGGAGTCTATGAGCCAGTATACGGATCCTCTCCAGGCGTTGTAAGGCAAAAAGAGCTAAACAGCATCTGCCAGGTCTCCTGAAGAGCATAAGCATTGGACGCATCGGCCATGCAGGTCAGGACGTAATGATAGCTGCCGTCATCCAGTACGGCTGCACGCCCTATCTGTTCCTCGTTTTCCCCAAGGCTGACCCAGGTGAAATCGTAACGATGCCCGTCGGCAGCAGCAGTTTCAATAAGGTCAAGCTGTTCCGGGTCATAGCCAGTAACCGTGCTTATGGTTTTGTCCAGATCACCGGATTCCATCGTCTGCAGGGTAATGGTGTAGTCGTCGCAAAAATACATGCTCCCTGCTTCCTCGTTCTGCATGGCAGCTACCACCGCACCATCGGGTATCTGTACCGCCGCTTGCTTCATCACAGCTGCCACCGGCTGCACAAATTCGTCCGACACAGTCTCAAATGTTTCCTGTTTGCTGCATCCAAAAAGCATCGCCGGCAGCAGAAAGCTTAAAATCAGCCATTTTTTCATCACGATTCCCCCCGGAAAGGTATTGCTATGTTGGAGATTTACCTGATTCTAATGAATGCACTGACTTTTCTGCTTATGCTTGCGGACAAGTTATTGGCACAAAATAAACGCTGGCGTATACCGGAAGCCGTGCTGATGGGCACAGCCATACTGGGAGGAAGTTTGGGCGGTTTATTGGGGATGTATTTGTGTCGTCACAAAACAAGAAAACCCAAATTTTCCGTAGGTCTGCCACTTATTTTGGTTACACAAATTATGCTGCTCGTGCTGCTGTATCGATAAAATAACGCCCGGAGGCTTTCCTCCGGGCAAAAAATTTATAAGGCTTCAATCAGTGCTTCCGCACAAACCATGCCGTCAATGGCCGCAGACATGATCCCGCCTGCGTAGCCGGCACCTTCACCGGCGGGGTAAAAACCCCGCAGTCCGGTGGACTGCTTGCTCTCGTCCCGAACGATCCGCACAGGTGAGGAGCTTCTGGTCTCCGGGGCGGTAAGAACGCTGTCCGGTGCGGCAAATCCCTTCAGGTTATCTTCCAGCATCGGCAACGCCGCAGCAATTGCTGTGGTCAGCTTTTCCGGCAATACATCATGCAGATCGCACCAGGTAACACCCGGACGGTATGTTGGCTGCACGCTGCCGGGACCGGTACTGGGCTTGCCCTCCAGAAAGTCCCCTACCAGCTGTGCCGGAGCACGGTAATTGCTGCCGCCTGCACGGAAGGCCGCTTCCTCAATGCTCTGCTGACAGTACATGCCTCTCAGCGGATCTTCACCGGGGAAATCCTTGGGATTGACCGTTACCAGCAAAGCTGCATTGGCGTTGGTACCACTGCGGTCTGAATAGCTCATACCGTTGGTGACCACTCTGCCCTCTTCCGAAGCAGCTGCCACCACATAGCCACCGGGACACATACAGAAGGTATACACCGTTGCGTCCTCCAGGTGCTTCACCAGCTTATAATCTGCCGGAGGCAGCACAGGATCAGCCCTGCCATATTGGGCCATATCCACCGTCTGCTGCAAATGCTCGATCCGTACGCCCATAGCAAAGGGTTTAGCCTCCATAGGCAGACCTATGCTGTGAAGCCGCAGGAAGGTATCTCTGGCACTGTGTCCCACCGCAAAGATCACATGGGTACAAGAAATGATCTCCCCTCCATTAACCTCAAGGCCGGTAACACGGCCATCGGCTTGCAGCACATCCGTAACCTGGCTGCAGAAGCGGACCTCGCCCCCCAGGGACAGGATACGCTGACGGATGTTTTGCACTACCCGCAGCAGAACATCTGTCCCCACATGAGGCTTTGCATCAAACAAAATATCTTCACCGGCACCGGCATTTACCAGCTGTTCCAAAATCCAGCCAATGCGTGGGTTGTTCACACCGGTATTCAGTTTTCCGTCGGAAAATGTACCGGCACCGCCTTCGCCAAACTGAACATTGCTCTTTGGATCAAGCTTTCCGGTCTTCCAAAATTCCCGCACCCGTTCATGGCGTGTTGCGGCATCCTCGCCACGCTCCAGCACCAAAGGTTTCAGGCCGCACAATGCAAGCACAAGGGCTGCAAACATACCCGCCGGGCCAAAGCCCACTACAACCGGCCGCTGCTCCGGAACAACATTGATCTTCGGCAGCTTATAATAGGACACCGGTGCGATACTTGCCCGCTTGCAGCCGGACTGTTTAAGAATTTTATTCTCACTGCCATCTACCGTAACATCGATGGTATAGACAATACGTACATCCGGTTTCTTGCGGGCATCCACCGATCTTTTTATAATGCGTATCTTGCGGATTTTTGAATTGGATACCCGCAGAGCTTTGGCTGCTTCATAAGAAAGCTGCACCACAGAATGCTCCGGGGGCATAGAGATCTCCCTGATTCGAATCATACTTCGTCCTTTCCGGCGTGCAGACCTGCACAGCGGCCCGAACTCCAGGCCCATTGCAGATTATAGCCGCCGCAGTCACCGTCAATATCCAGCACCTCACCGCAGGCATACAACCCCGGTACCAGCCTGCTTTCCATGGTCGCCGGGTCAAACTGTTCGGTCTTAACACCGCCTGCAGTAACCTGTGCACAGTCCATACCCATAGGCTCGGTCAGTTCCAGTTCAAAGCCTTTCACGATTTGGCAAACCGCCTTGAGCTCTTCGTCGGTCAACTCTTTCACTGAAGATCCGCCTTTGATTCCTGCCGCCTTGGTCAAGACACGCCCCAAACGGTTATGGAGAATGCCGGTAAGGAGCTCCTCCACAGGAAGTCTTGTCTGTCTGCGGCGATGGAGTTCCTGCTCCAGCTCCCCAAAAGTGCAATAGGGAATAAAATCCATAACCGCCGTCCATCTGCCGCTTTCCTGGCAGACATCCCGGGAAACTTCAAAGATCACCGGGCCGGACAGTCCGTACTCCGTAAATTGCAGTTCTCCGGTGCTTTGGGCAACTTGTTCGCCGTTCTTTTGTATCTTTACATCACAGTTGGCACGCACACCTTTCAGGCCTGCGATGCCTGCCCAGCCGCAACGCAGCTGCACAAGAGCAGGACGCAGGCGGGTGCAGCGGTGTCCCAGTTTGGATAAAAGCTTGTAGCCTGCCATCGTTCCACCCAGTTTTGTACCTGCAAGGCCGCCACATGCAATGATCAGCTTGTCACAGGAAATCGTTTCTTCATCGTTGGAAACAATAAACAGGTCGCCATCTTTTTTGAGTTTCTGCACCTCAAAGGATGTTCTTAAGGTAATGTTGGGTTTTTCCAAAGCAAAACGCAATACGTCCACAACAGAGTTTGCCTGGTCAGAGTAGGGATACACCCGGCCGGATGCTTCTGCAACGGTAAAAAGGCCCATCCCCCTGAACCAATTAAGGGTTTCTGCGGGAGGGAATGACGCAATAGCAGGTATAGCAAAATCCGGGGCTTCTCCATGGTAGCCACCGGCAGCTGCATGCAGATTGGTTAAATTGCACCGGCCATTACCGGTAGCCTGAAGCTTACGGCCAACTCTTGCCTGACGCTCCAACAGGATCACCTGCACATTGGGATTTTCCGCCGCTGCCAAAGCGGCTGCCATTCCGGATGCACCGCCGCCAATAATTCCTACGATCATATGCCCTCTCCTTCCGTTTTTGTCTATTATACTCCAAAGCCCGTCCGTACACAAGAAAAAACTTCTTCCCACAGGGGGAAAGATATGTTATAATCCTAATCGGTGATACTATGGACCGCAATAATATCGAAAAGATCGCCCACAATCCCGAGGACAAGCTTCTGCTTGCCAAGGTGTGGGACAAGATCAATACAGGGCTGCGTAAAAACATTCCGGCCAATACCGGTTTTCTCTCCCTGCGGGAGTTGGATATGACACGGTATCTGTTTGGTAATTTGGAGGGTCTGTACGCTTTTGGCGGATATGAAGATGCCGAACGGCAAATGCTGGTTTTCCTGCCGGACTACTTAGAGGAAAATGCATTGTATGAAGATGCTCCTCTTGTCTGTCTTCGTGCTTCCTTTTATGAAGGCGACTCCCCTTCTCACCGGGATTTTTTGGGGGCTTTGATGGGAGCCGGTATTTCCCGGGAAACCATTGGTGACATATGCGTGGGTGATAAAAGCTGTGATTTCTTTGTGACATGCGAGATCGCACCCTTTATTCTGCAAAATTTTACGGCAGCCGGCAGAACAAAACTTCACTTAGAGGAGATCCCTTTGAATCAGGTACAGGTACCGGAGCCGAAAGTACAGGAGATTCGGGACACTTTGGCATCTTTGCGGTTGGACAGCGTGATTTCCTCCGGTTTCCGTATGGGACGCAGCCAGGCTGCCCAGTATATCACTTCCGGCAGAGCCACCATTGATGGACTACCCTGCGAAAAACCGGATAAGCTTGTAAGTGAAGGTGCAAAAATCTCCGTTCGTGGACTGGGAAAAATGAAATTGAAAGCCGTCAACGGTCAGACGAAAAAAGGCCGTATATCAGTGGTCATCGACCGCTATGTGTGAGGTAACCTATATGACAATTACTGAAGTGATCGCACGTATCAACGAGCTGGCAGCAAAGGCAAAAACAGAGGGACTTACTCCCGAAGAGCTTACAGAGCGGGATAAACTCCGCCGCATTTATATCGACAATGTGAAAGCAAATCTTACAGGTCAACTGGAGAATACCTATATCGTTTACCCCGACGGCACCAAGAAAAAAGTGGAGAAAAAGCAGTGACGGCTTTTCTTGACATTTGACCCCAGGGGTGATATAGTCTTGAGCACAAGGAGAGTTGTCCGAGCGGTTTAAGGAGCCAGTCTTGAAAACTGGTGATGGGGCGACCCACCGTGAGTTCGAATCTCACACTCTCCGCCATAAAAAATCAGGCATTCCTTTTGGAATGCCTGATTTTATTGTATTGGATTTATGCGTTCTGCACTGTCGCCTTATTCTTAATTACTAGCTGCAGGACCAGCACAACGGCCACAAGAGCCAGGCCAACAGAATCGGTAACGATTCCGGGATAGATCAGCAGCAAACCGCCGACAGCACTGAGGATCCTCTGGTACCAGGGCATATCATGGAGGAAATATCCCTGCAGAGAGGAAGACACTGCAAAAATACCCACAAGGGAGGTAATGCAGATCAAGATGACTTCCCATACCGTAGTGTCAATAAACAGCATGGCAGGATTCAGTGCAAATACATAAGGAACAATGAACGCACCGATGGCAAGCTTAGTCGCCGTAACCGCCGTCTTCATGGGATTAGCCTGTGCAATCGCTGCACCGGCATAGGCAGCAAGTGCCACAGGCGGTGTCAAATCGGCAACGATACCAAAATAGAACACAAAGAAGTGTGCAGCCAAAGGCTCAACGCCCATGCGAATGAGGATGGGTGCACAGGTTGCAGCCATAATGCAGTAATTGGCGGTTGTAGGAACGCCCATGCCCAGGATAATGCAGCAGATCATAGTCAAAAGCAGAGCAATGATGACCTTATTGCCGGCCAGCATTACAATGCCGTTGATGATCAGGTTTGCAAGACCGGTCATTGTAATGGTACCTGCAATAATACCTGCAACACCACATGCAGCCGCCACAGTGATCATGCCCTGACCACCGGCTGCCAATGCCTCCCAAATACGCTTGGGAGTAATCCGGTTTTCCTTATTGAACAGACCTACGATAATAACAGCCACAATGGCAATCGCAGCTGCATACTGAATGGACCGCTGACTGGTACCAACCAGATAGATCAGCAAAATCAGCGGCAGCAGCAGGTAGCTCTGCTTCAGCAGCGGCAGGAATTTGGGAAGCTCGTCCTTGGTCAAACCGCGAAGGCCCTCTTTCTTGGCTTCCAGATGCACAGCGATAAATACACCTGCAAAATACAGCACAGCAGGAAGGATCGCAACCACAACAACATTGCTGTAAGCCATGCTGAGGTTTTCCGCCATCAAGAATGCAGCGGCACCCATGATCGGTGGCATGATCTGTCCGCCTGTGGATGCAGATGCTTCGGCAGCAGCTGCAAACTCCGGCTTATAGCCGGTCTTTTTCATCAGAGGAATGGTCACAGAACCGGAGCCGACGGTATTGGCAACGGAAGAACCGGAAACCATACCTTCCAGAGCACTAACCACAACCGCAACCTTTGCAGGGCCGCCGGAAAAACGACCAACGGCGGCATTGGAAATGTTGATAAAGAAGTCCGCAATGCCGCTGCGTTCCAGGAACGCACCAAATATGATGAAGACGACAATGAATTTTGAACAAACATTGATGGGCGTGGAAATAATGCCCTCCTTACTGTAGAACAGGTAGTGAATCATGTAATTCACTTTGCCCCACAGTGTCGGGTTGGACAATCCCCAAATCAGTGCATAAAGGATCAACGCACCCGCAATCACCAAAATGGGTAGACCGACACTACGGCGGCATACTTCCGCCAGCGTCAAAACGCCGATGATACCAATGACGATCTGATACCACTCAAATTTACTGCCCTGCTGGATAATGGTCAAAGCATTGGTTGTAAAATACAAAAACGCACCGGTACCCAGGATCATCAAAAGGATGTCATACCAGGGAATATGATTGACTTTCTGGACACCCTTCTTGGCAGGAAATACCAAATAGCCAATAAAGATGATAAACGCCATAAAGCTGGTCAAACGGATTT
Organism: Faecousia sp.; assembly: GCA_045594825.1. GTDB lineage: Bacteria > Bacillota > Clostridia > Oscillospirales > Oscillospiraceae > Faecousia. The sequence goes on from JAZNZG010000164.1 coordinate 9,542, forward strand.
CTTCCAGCCAGCTGGTAAACAGCGTCACATAAATGCAGAACAGAGAAAAGGCCGCCAAAAAACAAGTGACCACAATTTTGGGAGTTCCTTCCCAGACACGGACATTGGATTCACGGTCATATTTTCTCATTACCTCATCCAGATCCATGGGCTCTTGATTCTGGGGCACACTTTTTTTCTTAAATAATGTCATTGTGTACCTCCATATTTAAAAATGCCGAAATGGCTGCGGCGAATTATCGCCGCAGCCTTGGAATATTTTGCGTGAAAATCAGTCAGCTTCTACCTCAACACCCTTTTCAGCAAAGTACTTTGCAGCACCTGCATGGAAAGGTGCGGACATACCGCTGGTAGCATTCTCAATACTCAGCTCTGCACCCTTGCCGTGCTCGGCAGTAATGGCATCGATGTTGTCGAAAATAGAGGCTGTCAGATTGTAGACATCATCCTCAGAAGCATCGGCACTGACGATCAGTGTTGCCTTAACAGTAACGGTTGTAACATTCTCAGTCTGACCTTCATAAGTACCGGCAGGAATCTCGTAAGCGGTATAGAAGGGGCAGCTTGCCATCAGCTTGTCAGCAATTTCGCCATCAATGGGAACCAGCCATGCATCGTTGGTGGTACACAGCTCAGTAATTGCAGGAGTAGGAGCTCCGGCAACGATAAAAGCAGCATCGATCTTGCCGTCCTTCAGTGCGTCGGTGGAGTCAGCAAAGCTCTGATACTGAGCCTTGATGTCATTCTCAGTCAAACCGGCTGCATTCAGAACATCAACAGCATTGAAGTAAACACCGGAGCCGGGAGCACCAATGGAAACAGCCTTGCCCTTCAGGTCAGCAACACTCTGAATGGAAGGATCCATAGTAATGAGCTGAACAGCCTCAGCATACAAACCGGCTACAACGCGGAAAGAGTCAACCTTGCCGTCCTCTTCAAAGGAACGAGTGCCTTCCCAAGCATAAGCCATAACATCAGACTGGACAAGGCCCAGCTGATAGTTGCCGGCATCGATACCCTGGATGTTCGCCTTGGAACCATCAGTAGAAACAACGGTAACATTGATACCGGCTTCATTCATCATGTACTGGCCAAGGACACCGCCGTAGCCATAATAAGTACCGGAGGAACCACCGGTGCCCATAGTCATTTTGGTGGCAGATGCATTGCCGCAGGCAACAAGTGCAACAACCATTACCAACACTAAAATAATGGAAATTAACTTCTTCATAATTCTTCTCCTTTTCAGTTTATTTTTATAAAGTGATTATAATGTATTTCAACCACAGTTGCAAGAGAAAAATGTATGAATTTTGCTTTTCTGTGCAATATATATACTTTATTATGATTTTTGTTGCTCTTTTCGTGCAGATTTAATACTCTTTTTGTCCCCGATTCGCGAACATATCTCCGCAGCAGAAAATACACTTGGATTTGACCGCTGTTAAAATGCTGTTATTTGCAAGAGTTCATTCATAAATTTACAAATAAAATCAACATGCAAATCACCGTACAGGAATTGTTGCATTGTATATTTATTCAGTATTATCGTATTTTCTGTACTGATTTTCTTATATAAGCTTTTCCGCTTGACAAATAATTACTCCTGTGCTAAAATACTTTGGCGTAACAAAATATGCTTTTTATTCGGAGTGATACCCAAGAGGCCGAAGGGGCTCCCCTGCTAAGGGAGTAGGCGTCTAAAAAGCGCGCGAGGGTTCAAATCCCTCTCACTCCGCCAAAAACATGACCACCCAATGGGTGGTCATGTTTTTGGCTTTTGAGGGGATTTGAACAATGTAAATGCAACAGTCCAGTGGACTGTTGCTCGCGACGGCTTGACGGAGCGATACATTAATTTTCGCCAATGCGAAAATGCAAACAAATCCCTCTCACTCTTTTTCATTATTGTTCGCACCAATTGGG
>JAZNZG010000165.1:0-4834 GCA_045594825.1 Faecousia sp.
CGGCTCATGGGCAAGACCTGCTACGATTCCGGTGAGGCCATCCGGGAAGGTGCCCATGTCTATGCCCACTCCCGTAAGGACGGCAAGGACGGTTATGTGTACCTGGTCATCAATAACTCCGCCGAAGATACCACCATCCAGCTGCCCAAGGAGGCGGAGGCTTATGTCCTCACCGGTCAGACCGGTATCCGCAGCCGGGTAATGTGCCTTAATGGTGAGCCCCTGGCTCTGGGCGAAAATGACACGCTGCCCGAGCTGAAGGGTGTAGCCGTTTCCGGCAATGTAACCCTGCCTGCCTATGCCTGTGCATTCTATGTAGTATAATCACCGTCAAGAACGGCGTGCTGGAAGCAGCACGCCGTTTTTTAAAATATGATGAGGGGTTTGGTAAGCAGTTCCGTTGCGATCTTATTCATTTCCTCCGGTGCGGGAGAATAATTCTGCTTGTGCCACTGGATGACCATGCTGAACAATCCGCTTACCGGGAAAGAAAGAACGATCTGAAGGATCTGAGGATCTACATTTAACATGGCACCCGGGATCAGCCGCTCTCTCATGGCTAAAGAAGTCGCCCGTTCCACCAAAAGTCCGCTCATATTGCTGCGGACCAGTGCCTCCAGCAATTTTCTGTGGTCATGCCAAAAAACAAAAAACTGCTCCAGATCACCCAGATGGTTGATGCTGCCCCGCTTTTGGTAGGTGCCGTCGTAAAACTCCATCATGGTATGATCCATCAGTGCATACAAAGCACCGTCCTTGCTGGAAAAATACCGATAGAAGGACTTGCGGGGAATATTCATAAACTGACACAGGTCGCTGACGGAAATATCCTCATACCGCCGGGTCAGCATGAGCTGCAGCAGTCCCTGTTCCAATTGCCGCTGCCGGTTGGCAGACTGCTCTGTTTTGCAGAACTTATACATTCTACCGCCTCCTCTATTATATAAACAGTATAGCAGATTGTTGGAAATAATCAAGTATTTCTGTAAAAACTGCCTAAAAACCGTTGGGATAAATCGGTGGCAGGTGTCACAAAAGTGTCGTTTTGCCCCTTTTCACAATATTGGCGTTTTTTTATAATGATATAGAATTGATATAGGTATGCACCTGTATAAAACAAGGAGGAAAAACAATGGCAAAAAAACCCGTTACCCTGGACGCCAAGGGTTACAAAAAGTTTGGCATGGCCGATAAGGTCGCCTATGCTGCCGGTGACTTTGGCTGCAACATGTCCTTCGGTCTGAAGGGCACTGTCCAGACCTTCTGGCTGACCTACATGATGCTGGAAACCGGTCTGCTGTCCATTCTGCTGCTGCTGGTTCAGATCTGGGACGCTGTCAACGATCCCATCATCGGCTCCATGATCGACGCAGATACCAGAAAGTACAAAAGAGGCAAGTTTAAGACCTACATCCTGATCGGTGCTATCGGCCTGATCGTAGGCGGTGCAGCTGTATTCCTGCCCTTCCCCAACGCTTCCACTGTTGTGAAGGCTGCTCTGTTTATCGTGGGCTACGTCATTTGGGACGCTGCTTACACCATGGCTAACGTGCCTTACGGCTCCATGATGAGTCTGGTCACCGAAGACGCAGGCGAGCGTGCACAGCTGTCCACCTGGCGTTCCCTGGGTGGTATGGTCGGCGGCATGCTGCCCGGCATCATCCTGCCCATGGTGATCTGGAAGGACGTTTATGATGCAGACGGTGTTCTGCTGGGTCAGGAACTGCAGGGTTCCATCGTGTTCTGGGCTGCTCTGCTGATGGGTGCTATCGGCTTCGTCGCTTTCTTGTTCATGATCAAGAAGATCACCATCCGTGTTGACGAATACTCCGTCAAGACCGGTGAGGAAGCTCCCAAGTTCAATGTTATCAAGGCCATTGGCAACTTCATGAAGAACCGTCCCGCAGTGGGTGCTACCCTGGCTGCTATGGGTATGTTCCTGGGCATGCAGTCTGCTACTACTGCAAACTCCATCATGTTCGCTACCTACTTCAAGAACGCACAGCTGTCCGGCGTCGTTATGATGATTGGCTTCCTGCCCATGTTCCTGTTCATGCCCTTCATCAAGAAGCTGGTCAACAAGTTCGGCAAGAAGGAAGCTGCAACCGCTGGTACCATCGTTTCCCTGGTGGGCGGTGCTATCATGCTGGTGTTCCCCACTGTTCCCATGAGCATGGCTCTGCCCGTTTACATGGCCGGTCTGCTGCTGTTCGGTCTGGGCATGGGCGTTTACACCTGTGTCTCCTGGGCTCTCATGGCTGACGCCATCGACTACTCCGAGTGGAAGTTCGGCAAGCGTGAAGAGGGTACCGTTTACTCCCTGCACTCCTTCTTCCGTAAGCTGGCTCAGGGCGTAGGCCCCTCCATCGTTATTGCACTGCTGGGTGTTCTGGGTTATGTTTCCGAGCTGGGTACCACCGGTCAGTCCCCCGAGGTCGCTTATAGAGCTTGCTGGCTGGTTGCCGGTCTGTACATGTTCTCTGCTGTTATGCAGTTCATCGGCATCGGTGTCATCTTCAATCTGGACAAGAAGACTTTGGCTCAGATGAACGAGGACCTGGCTGCTCGTCGTGCAAAGTAATTTCTCTTTCTGATATTTCACAGCCGCTCTTCGGAGCGGCTGTGTTTTTTATTTTGTCGGTTTGCACTTATGCATGTTTTATGGTAGAATGAGGAAAACACCATTGTGAGGTGACTTTTATGAAGTATATCAAGCAAGTTCTTATTATTCTGGCCTTTACCCTGTTGGGGGAGCTGCTGGCATATGTGATCCCCCTGCCCATACCGGCAGCCATTTACGGCCTGGTGCTGATGCTCCTGGCCCTTTGCACAGGACTTTTGAAGCCCGGACAGATCCACACCTCTGCACGGTTTCTTTTGTCCGTTCTGCCCTTCCTTTTTGTAGCTCCGTCGGTGAACATTCTGAAATACTGGGGTATTATCCAAAATGACCTTTTGGCGATTTGTGTGATCACCGTGGTCACCACTTTCCTGGTTTTTTCCGTCAGCGGTCTTGTAGCCCAGTGGTTTTTGAAGAAGGGCGGTGAAAACAATGAATGAATTGTTCAGCAATCTGTCCTTGTTCCCCATCGTGCTCACCATCGGTGCCTATCAAGTAGGTCTGTGGTGCCGGAAAAAGTGGAACAATCCCATTTGCAATCCCATCCTCATCGCCCTTATTTTGGTGGTGGCAGTTCTCCTCCTCACCGGTTTTTCCGTTGATGTGTATCAGGAGGGTATGGTATCTGTTTCCTGGCTGCTGACCCCCGCCACCGTATGCCTGGCTCTGCCGTTATACGAACAGCTGAAGCAGCTGAAAAAGAGCTTGCCTGCCATCCTCATGGGCGTCACCGCCGGCACCGTCACCAGTTTGGCATCCGTACTGCTGCTGTGCAAGGTATTTTCCCTGGATCCCCAGATGACCGTTTCTCTGCTTCCCAAATCCATCACTACCGCAATGGGTGTTGTGATGTCAGAGCAGAACGGCGGCATTCCTGCCCTGACCACTGTGGTCATCATTATTACCGGCATTTTGGGCAGCCTGACCGGCACCATATTGTGCCGTCTGCTGAAGCTTCGCAGTCCAATTGCTCAAGGTGTGGCCATCGGTACTTCTTCCCATGTGATCGGCACCTCCAAAGCAAACGAAATGGGAGAACTGCAGGGAGCGGTGAGCAGTTTGTCCCTGGCTGTTGCCGGTATTTTGACTGCCATTCTCTTTCCCCTTGCGTGCCTTTTTCTGTAAAATCTATCCGGTTTTGGAAGTAATTTCAAAACCGGATTTTTTCATTCATCAAATACGCCAAAATCCCCCTCCTGGGGATAGCAGAAAAAGGGGGATTTGTGGCTAAATCCACAATTGACTTTTGCAATACAAACAAGTAAAATAATACTGATACACTATGCAGTCCTTTGGGATTGTGTATTGATGAGAATCAAAGTATTAGGAGGAATTCACTTTGAAGGATTGGGCATTTACTACCACCATCGAGGAGATGGAATCCGCTACCAATTCTCTGCTGGAAACAGCACAGAAGGTGGGCGCTGACACCTGGCAGCAGCGTGTCAAGAACCAGACTCCTCACTGCGGCTTCGGCGAAGGCGGTACCTGCTGCCGTATCTGCTCTATGGGTCCCTGCCGTATCACCAAGAAGGCACCCCGTGGCATCTGCGGCTGTGATGTACATGGCATCGTCGCCCGTAACTACCTGCGTTTCACCGTCGGCGGTACTGCTGCACACTCTGACCACGGCCGTGAAATCATGCACACCCTGCACCAGACCCGGGAAGGCGGCAATTACACCGTCAAAGATCCCGAAAAACTGATCCGCATCGCTCATGAATGGGGCGTTGAGACCGAAGGCAAGGACATTTACGATCTGGCACACGAAATGGCTGAGATCGGCCTGCTGGAGTACGGTTTCCCCTTCGGCGAGCAGAAGTTTGCTCAGCGTCCCCCCGAACACACCAAGAAGCTGTGGCGTGATGCCGGCATCATGCCCCGTGCCATCGACCGCGAGATCGCAACCGCTATGCACATGACCCACATGGGTAACTCCTCTCTGGCAGAGGCTCTGATCCGTCAGTCCCTTCGTGCCGGTCTGTCTGACGGCTGGGGCGGCTCCATGATGGGCACCGAATTCTCCGATGTCATGTTCGGCACTCCCCGTCCCATCGACACCGAAGCCAATATCGGCGTTATGGAAAAGGACAACGTCAACATCGTCGTCCACGGCCACGATCCCTCCCTGTCTGAAATGATCGTTTACTACGCAAACGATCCCGAGATGATCGCTTACGCCAAGAGCCTGGGTGCCAAGGGCATCACTGTTTC
>JAZNZG010000166.1:0-1664 GCA_045594825.1 Faecousia sp.
CAGCGGTAAGTATTACGATCAGGCCAACATACATTGCAATAATATAAATAATAACCATGCCGGACTTCACCAACAACTCCTTTGGATTGATGATACCATATTTACCAAAGATTGAAAAGGGCAATATCTGCTGATATAATAAGGAAAAAGCGAAAAGGAAGAGTGAAATGAGATTTATTGACCTGTCTACCCCCATAGTTCATCAGGCACTGTGTGATCCTCCTGTGCAGCGGCCGGACATAAAATACACCGATCATGACATGGGCGTCGAAAGCATGCTGGGATTCTTCCCCGGTGCCACAGCGGACGACCTGCCCGACGGCAAAGGCTGGGCTGTGGAGGATATAAGCCTCAGCACCCACACAGGCACGCATCTGGACGCACCTTACCATTACCACCCCACCATGGACGGCGGCAAAAAAGCAGCCACCATAGACGAAATACCTTTGGACTGGTGCTTTCACGACGGCGTTATGCTGGATTTCAGCAACCGTCCCCACGGTACGCTGCTGACATCCGAGGATTTCAAACAGGAGCTTGACCGCATAGGCTACACGCTAAAGCCTTATGACATTGTGCTTATCCAAAGCGGTGCGGCACCGTTTTTCGAAACGGACAAATATCTTGTGAGCGGTGTTGGTGTTGGTCGTGAAGCCACCGTCTGGCTGGCGGAACAGGGAATCAAAATCACCGGCACCGATGCCTGGAGCTGGGACAGACCGCTGTCTTTCATTGCGGAGGAGTATAAACGCACCGGCGACAGCTCCATCATTTGGGAAGGTCACAAGGCAGGTATGGTTCACGGATACTGCCATATGGAAAAACTGGGAAATCTTGACAAGCTGCCGCCTTTCGGATTCAAAGTGGCTTGCTTCCCTGTCAATATCAAAGCTGCCAGTGCAGGCTGGACAAGACCTGTGGCAATTTTTGAAGAATAAAAAAGGGGCTGTAAATCGTTTTGCGATTTACAGCCCTGAAAATTACTGATTATTTTTCCTGAGCAACTCTTTCAAGCTCTTTGTTGAAAACAAAGCTTACAAGTTCTTTGCCGTGGTCATCCAGTTCACGGAACCGATGAGCCAGCATGGAGGGATCCTGAAGGTACAGTGCTCTGGAATCGGGATCGAATTCGGGATCACACAAAAGGTCAACAGAAACACCAAAATACTGAGCAATAAGCATCATGTTGTCGATGCAAATGCCTTTTTTGCTTTTCAGGGAATCGGTGAGAGTGGAAGCTGAAGTGCCAATGATCTCGGCAAGTTTTCTGATGGAAATATGCTCCTTCTTCATGAGGCTTTTGATGTTTGCTCTGGTGATTTCTGCGTAATCCATAATGTTTCGCTCCTTATCTGTTTTGGAATAATATATGTGCGTGCTGCCATATAAGACAGTTTCAGTTTTGCTATGCTCCTAGCATTATTTAAACCATAAAGTAACTCTTTAATCTGTGAGAAATTTTGCTAAATCTAAATGAAGATATTGGCAAATCGCAAGAAAACATGTACAAAAATGCCAATTTGAAGCAGGTTTTTATAGTAAAAACATACACAGAAAGAATTACAAAAGTTTACAAATTCAAGGAATAAAAATACAAAAATAGTAAATTTGTGTATCTTCGGACGGAAAAATGCCGTGTACACACCGCTGTAAACAGGTTTTCA
>JAZNZG010000167.1:0-3766 GCA_045594825.1 Faecousia sp.
AGAGTTTGCCGCCTGCGGTCTGCAGGTGAACAATCTGACCCGGGATCTGCATGCCAACGGCATCGTGGGCATCATGACCGGCTATGAAGAAAAGTTTCATGCCCTGGGCACTCCCATCAACCGGTGCGAGGTGGTCTGCAAGCCCTTTGTGATGCCTAAGGAAGAGAAGAAGGAAGAAGAGTAACGCACAAAAAAGCCTCCCTTTACACAAGGGAGCCTTTGGGCCCTGCCCACCGATACCGGGCAAAAGCCTCCCTTGTGTAAAGGGGGCCTTTGGTACGACCAATGAAACTTTTTTAAATGAGGGATTACTATGTCTTATTTTGCAGGACAATGTGATATCGCCGTTATTGGTGCCGGGCATGCGGGTATTGAGGCCGCTCTGGCGGCGGCCCGTATGGGTCTGAGCACCATCCTGTTTACCATCAATATGGACGCCGTGGGCAATATGCCCTGTAACCCCGCCATCGGCGGTACCGGAAAGGGTCACCTGGTACGGGAGCTGGATGCACTGGGCGGACAGATGGGCGTGGCTGCCGATGCTGCCTGCATCCAGTACCGGATGCTGAACAAGGGCAAGGGCCCCGCGGTCCATTCCCTCCGGGCCCAGGCCGACCGGCGGTACTACCAGCAGTTTATGAAGCACACCCTGGAAAAGCAGGAGAATCTCCAGCTGAAGCAGGCACAGATCGTCAAGGTGCTGACGGAGGACGGCAGGGTCACCGGTGTCCGCACCCACTTAGGTGGAGAATATACCGCCAGGGCCGTGATCATCTGCACCGGTACATTTTTGGATTCCACCGTCATTATCGGTGAGAGCATTCAGTCCTCCGGCCCCGACGGCATGCATGCCGCCCTGGGCCTTGCGGAGAATCTGCGTCAGCTGGGTCTGAGCCTTCGCCGGTTTAAGACCGGAACACCGCCCCGGGTCAACCGCCGCAGTATCGATTTTTCCAAAATGGAGCTGCAGCCCGGTGACCGGGACCCGGAGCCGTTCTCTTTCCGGACAGAGCATAAGCTGAACAACCAGGCGGTGTGCTACCTCACCTATACCAATGAGAATACCCACCGGATCATCCGGGAGAATCTCCACAGATCCCCTATGTACGACGGCACCATTTCCGGTGTGGGTCCCCGGTACTGTCCCAGCATAGAGACAAAGATCGTCCGGTTTGCGGAAAAGAGCCGGCATCAGCTGTTCATTGAGCCCTGCGGGCTGGACACCGAGGAAATGTACATCCAGGGCTTTTCCAGCTCGTTGCCGGAGGATGTGCAGCTTGCCATGCTCCGTACCATTCCCGGTTTGGAGAACGCGGAAATGATGCGGCCTGCCTATGCCATCGAGTATGAGTGTGTAGACCCCACCCAGCTGCTGCCTACCCTGGAGCATAAAAAAGTGCCCGGCCTGTACGGTGCCGGTCAGTTTTGTGGCAGCTCCGGTTATGAAGAGGCGGCGGTGCAGGGTCTTGTGGCAGGCATCAATGCGGCACTGAAGATCCAGGGAAAAGACCCCCTTATTCTCACACGGGACACCAGCTACATCGGTACCCTGATCGATGACCTGGTGACCAAGGGTACGGAAGAGCCTTACCGCATCATGACCAGCCGCTCGGAGTACCGCCTCCTGCACCGGCAGGATAATGCCGACCGGCGGCTGACCCACATCGGTGCGGCGGTGGGTCTTGTGCCGGCAGAACGGCTGAAGGAAGTGGAGGAAAAGTATGCTGCCGTGGAACGGGAGATCCGGCGGTTGGAATCAAGGGGCGTGCCGGGAAGCCGGGAGCTGAACGAGATGCTCCGGAGCCGGGACTCTGCTCCTGTGGAACATTCCGCAAGGCTTGCCGACCTGCTTCGCAGACCCCAGGTCAGCTACGAGGATATTGCCCCCTTTGACCCGGATCGTCCCAAGCTGCCTGCCGGGGTGACAGAGGAGGTACAAATTCAAATCAAGTACGCCGGGTATCTGGCACGGCAGGAAAAGCAGGTGGCGGAATTTAAGAAAGAGGAGGCCCGGCTGATCCCGGATGCCATCGACTACAACGCCATCGCCGGATTGCGGCTGGAGGCACGGCAGAAGCTTTCGGAAATTCGCCCCGTGTCCCTGGGACAGGCCGGGCGTATCTCCGGCGTCAGCCCGGCAGATATCGCTGTGCTGCTGATTTGGCTGGAGCAGAATAAATAAGTATGGGCCAGAGCCTCCCTCTGATGAGGGCAGATTTCCCCGTCAGCGGGGAAAATGTCTGCAAAGCAGACAAAAGGGGCGTGGAGGTGGCTGTGCGAAGCACAGACGGAGGGAGAGAAGATGAAAGACTATAACAAAGCGAACATCCCTCTTGCAAAAGCACTGAGAAAAAACATGACACCCTGGGAGCGAAAGCTGTGGTATGATTTTCTGAGAAGCTATCCGGTACGATTTCAGAGGCAAAAAGCCATCGGCAACTATATTGTGGATTTCTATTGTGCAAAGGCACGATTGGTGATCGAACTGGACGGTGGTGGGCATTACACAGCAGAGCAATCAGACAAGGACGAAATGCGTACCGGTGAATTGGAGAACATGGATTTAACCGTGCTGCGGATTTGCAACTTAGATATTGACCGCAATTTCAGCGGTGTATGTGAAGCCATTGATTTAACAGTGAAGGGTCTCTCCCTCAGTCGGCCTGACGGCTGACAGCTCCCTCATCAGAGGGAGCCTTAATTGGTTGACAAGCCGGGGGTGCTTGTGGTAAAATAACTTTGACAACCGAATACCTGCTTTGTGGCAGGGAGGGCGTGTGGCTCTTTCTGCTGAACAAGATAATGGGGTGTGAATCCCCAACGGTACCGCCGCTGTAAATACCAAGACGCACACTTAGGACGAAAGTCGGTCACTGGGAAACCGGGAAGGCTGTGTGGGTCGCGGAGGCTGCAACCTCCTCCAAAGGTATGAGTCAGAAGACCTACATCGCAGTGTCTCCTTCCTTTTGCGTGGATACGAAAGGATGCGTTTGTCGCGGAAAACCGGCCGCGGCACCCATATACGGGTGCCGCGGTATATTTGTTTTTAGGAGGAAAACGTATGAAGAACAAAAAGCTGGTAATTGCAATTATTGCGGTGGTGGCTGTTATCGCGGTGCTGCTGGGCATCTACTTTGCCACCCGTCCCCAGACCAATGCCGGCGGCAAGGAAATCACCGTCACCGTGGTCCATGCGGACGGCTCCAGTGTGGACTTTACCCACGCCACCGACCAGGAATATCTGGGCCGGGCCATCGTGGAGATGGGCCTTGTGGAGGATAACCAGGGTCCCTACGGCCTGTACATCGAAGAGGTGGACGGCGAGCGGGCCGTTTGGGAAGAGAACGGTGCTTACTGGTGCGTCATGGTGGGGGACGAGTATGCCGTCACCGGTGCAGACGAGATCGTAATTGAGGACGGCGGCGTTTACAGCCTGGTGTACACCATTGGATAAGGCGAAGATCACGGTGCGGCAGATCGCTCTGTTTGGTATGCTGGGGGCACTCACCTTCGGCTTAAAGGTTGCAATGAGCGGTCTTCCCAACATCGAGCCGGTGAGCCTGCTGGTGATGATCTACGCGGTGGTATTCGGCAGAAAATGCGTCTACCCCATTTATCTGTATGTTATTATGGAGATCCTCATTTACGGCATCGGCACATGGAATCTCAACTATTTGTATATTTGGGCGGTGCTGGCCTTTGCCGCCTACTGCCTGCGGAAAATGGAGCAGCCTTTGGTGTGGGCTCTGCTTTCCGGTGTGTTCGG
>JAZNZG010000168.1:0-7189 GCA_045594825.1 Faecousia sp.
CAAGGATGTGATCTGCATTTATGTTGCCATCGGCCAGAAGCGCTCTACTGTTGCACAGATCGTGAACAACTTGACCCTGGGCGGTGCTATGGACTACACCATCGTGGTTTCCGCAACCGCTTCCGAGCTGGCCCCCATGCAGTACATCGCTCCTTACACCGGCTGTACCATGGGTGAGCACTTCATGCTGGAAGGCAAGGATGTGCTGGTTATTTACGACGACCTGAGTAAGCATGCTGTGGCCTACCGTGCCATCTCCCTGCTGATCCGTCGTCCTCCCGGACGCGAGGCTTACCCCGGCGACGTTTTCTACCTCCACTCCAGACTCCTGGAGCGTGCGGCACAGCTGTCTGACAAGCTGGGCGGCGGCTCTCTGACCGCTCTGCCAATTATCGAGACCCAGGCAGGCGACGTTTCCGCCTATATCCCCACCAATGTTATTTCCATTACCGACGGTCAGATCTTCCTGGAAACAGAGCTGTTCAACGCCGGCATCATGCCTGCCGTTAACCCCGGTATTTCCGTGTCCCGTGTTGGTGGTGACGCACAGATCAAGGCCATGAAAAAGGTGGCGGGCTCGCTGAAGCTGCTGTACTCCCAGTACCGTGAGCTGCAGAGCTTTGCCCAGTTCGGTTCCGACCTGGATGCCGATACCAAGGCCCGTCTTGCTTTGGGTGAGCGGATCGTGGCAGTGCTGAAGCAGAAGAATAATGCCCCCAAAGAAGTTGCCCAGCAGGTGTGCATTATCTACGCTGTTACCAAGGGTTACCTGAACGACATTCCCGTCGACCAGATCCCCGAATTTGAGAAGCGTTTGGAAGAGCATATGGATAACCGCTACCTCCATGTTTTGGAGGCCATCCGCAATTCCGGAAAGCTGGAACCCGAAACTGAGGAAGAATTGAGCAGTGCCCTGAAGGAACTGGTGGCACAGTTCAATCCTTAAGGAAGGAGGGTATCCATGGCTGGCGTTTCCTCCAAGGAGATCAAAAACCGAATCCGGAGTATGGAATCTACTAAGCAGATCACCAAGGCCATGGAAATGGTGGCTGCATCCAAGCTCCGCAGGGCACAGGCCCAGGTGATCTCCTCCCGCCCCTATTTTGAAATTCTTTTTAACACCATTAATGACATTCTGGATTCCAACCGGGATGTATCTTCCCCTTATCTGACAAAAAGTCAAACGGACAAGGCTGCCTATATCGTTATTGCAGGTGACCGCGGCCTTGCCGGCGGCTACAACAGCAATGTGTTCAAGCTGGTGATGTCCCAGATCCGGGACCGGGATGCCTGTGTTCTGCCCATCGGCAAAAAGGCTGTGGACTATTTCAGAACCTACAAAGTCCCCATGATCGAAACACAGTACGCAGAGGCAGAGGATGTTTCCATCGGTGATTGCTTCACCATTGCAAAAAACCTTTGCAAGCAGTACTTGAACGGAGAATTTGGTGAGATCCATGTGGTGTATACCAACTTCGTTTCCGTGCTCTCCCAGACCCCCGCATCTTTGCGGCTGCTGCCTCTTTTGCGGGCACAGAACGAAAAGCAGGAGGGTCTGCAATCGGATATTGTCTACGAACCCAGCAGTGAGGAAGTCTTTGCTGCCATCGTTCCGGAATATTTGGGCGGTATCCTTTACGGTGCCCTGTGTGAAAGCCGGGCATCGGAACAGGCGGCACGGCGTACCGCTATGGACTCCGCGACCCAAAACGCGGAGGATATGATCGCCGAGCTGAGCCTGCAATTTAACCGGGCACGCCAGGCGGCAATTACCCAGGAGATCACAGAGATCGTGGCCGGCAGCTGACAGGCCGCAGCATGTTTCTATTTTTAAACAAGGAGTTGAATCCTATGTCCAACAACAAAGGAACAGTGATCCAGGTCATGGGTCCTGTCCTGGATATTCGCTTTTCCGATGAGCATTTGCCGGATCTGTTGACTGCCATCGAGATCCCCTTTGGTGAAAACACCATCGTGGCAGAAGTGGCACAGCACATTGGTGACAATGTGGTGCGTTGCATTGCCATGAGCTCCACCGACGGTCTGCAGCGTGGTACAGAGGCCATCGATACCGGTGCGGCTATCAGCGTCCCCGTAGGTGACGCGTGCCTGGGCCGTGTGTTCAATCTGCTGGGTCAGCCCATTGACGAGGCAGGTCCTGTGGAAGCCAAGGAACGTTGGCCCATTCATCGCAGTGCTCCCTCCTACGAGGAGCAGCAGCCTGCCACCGAGATCCTGGAAACCGGCATCAAGGTCATCGACCTGATCTGTCCTTATGCCAAGGGCGGTAAGATTGGTCTCTTTGGCGGTGCAGGTGTGGGTAAGACCGTTCTGATCCAGGAGCTGATCTACAACATCGCCACTGCACACAACGGCTATTCCGTGTTCACCGCTGACGGTGAGCGTACCCGTGAAGGCAATGACCTGTATAACGAAATGACGGAATCCGGTGTTATCAGCAAGACCGCCATGGTCTTCGGCCAGATGAACGAGCCACCCGGAGCCCGTATGCGTGTAGGCCTCAGCGGCCTTACCATGGCAGAGTATTTCCGTGATGTGAAACATCAGGATGTGCTGCTGTTTATCGACAACATTTTCCGTTTCACCCAGGCAGGTTCCGAGGTTTCCGCACTGCTGGGCCGTATGCCCTCTGCCGTTGGTTACCAGCCCACCTTGGCAACGGAAATGGGTGCCTTGCAGGAGCGTATTACCTCCACAAGAGATGGTTCCATCACATCTGTTCAGGCTGTTTATGTGCCTGCCGATGACCTGACGGATCCGGCTCCCGCTACCACCTTCGCCCACTTGGACGCCACTACCGTTTTGGACCGTGGTATTGCATCGTTGGGTATTTATCCCGCAGTGGATCCCCTGGACTCCACCTCCCGTATCCTCTCTCCTGAGGTTGAGTGAAACGATCATTATGAAACTGCCCGTGCTGTGCAGCAGATCCTCCAGCGTTATAAGGAACTGCAGGACATCATCGCCATCATGGGTATGGATGAACTGAGTGAAGAGGATAAGGTCACTGTTAACCGTGCCCGTAAGGTGCAGCGTTTCCTCAGCCAGCCCTTCCATGTGGCAGAACAGTTTACCGGTTACCAGGGCAAGTATGTGCCTCTGAAGGATACCATCCGTTCCTTCCGGGAGATCATCCAGGGCCTGCATGACGATATTCCCGAATCCTACTTCCTCTTCGCCGGCTCCATTGACGAAGTCGTGGCAAAATGGAAGGGTGAGGGCAAATGAGCAGCTTCCCCTTAAAGATCGTAACGCCGGACGGACTGATATTTGACGGTCAGGCAGAGCAGGTCATTGTGCGTACCACTACCGGCGACATGGGTATTCTGGCAAGACATATTAACTGTGTTGCTCCTTTGGGCATGGGGCGTGCCACCATAATAACCGATGGTCAGCGGCGGTATGCAGCCTGTATTGGCGGCATGCTCTCTGTGGTAAACGGTGTGGTGACCTTGGTTCCCACCACCTTTGAATGGGCCGACAAGATCGATATTGCCCGTGCAGAGGCTTCGGAAAAAAGAGCCCAGGATATTTTGAAAAGCGGCAGCACTAACGAGACCGAGCTGCGTTTGGCAGAGGCCCGGCTGAAGCGGGCACTGATCCGCAAGAATGTTGCCCAAAATAAATAAGAATAAAAGAAGCACCGATCACAGATCGGTGCTTCTTTTTGTAGAAAGAGGTATCCCGGTATCGTTGACCAGACGATACCGGGATCACGCGAAAAGAGAGATAAGAAAATGAAAAGGAGAGATAAATCTTTATTGTGCCTATATTATACCAATAACATCTGCAAAATTCAATGGGCAGATTAGTAGAAAAAGCATGAACAAGACGAGAAAAAAGTGCTGAAATTTGTGCAATATAACAACAAAGAGGAGCCTCTCAACAATTCAGGTAACCGCACAGGACCTTCAGCGTGTTATAAACACCGTCCATATGACTGCGTTCATAGCCATGGCTGGCGTAGACGCCGGGGCCGATCAGACCGTGCCGCAGGTCGTAACCACCCCGGAGGGTTGCCTCCACATCGGAGCCGTAGCGGAAATACACATCTACAGCGTAATCGGCACCGGTTGCCTTGGCAGCATCAATGAGCTTGCCTACCATCGGATAGCTGTAAGGGCCGCCGGCATCCTTGGCACAGATGGAAACCTGATGCTCGTTGCAGGTCAGACCGTCTCCGATACAACCCATATCCACAGCAAGACCTTCCGTTACGCCTTCCGGTACAGAGGCAGAGCCACCGTGGCCCACTTCCTCGTAGATGGTGATGTGGATATACGTGCGACGCTTCAGCGTAATATGATTGTCGGCGATATATTTGGCAAAGCCCATGATAATGCCCACGGACAGCTTGTCATCCAGATAGCGGCTCTTTAAATAGCCGGAGGAAGTGCGGCGGGTGCGGGTCTCAAAACAAACGGGATCGCCCACCTCGATACCCAGGGCTCTGGTATCGGCAGCAGAGGAAACATCCTCGTCCAGTACAACCTCGGTGGTGTCAAAGCTGCGTTGGGTAGTGTCATAATCACCGTTGACATGTACGGAAGGATTGCACAGCTGCATAGTACCCTCGATCACCTTTCCGCGACGGGTGTAAACACGGACATTCTCCGTTTCACCGCTGTGTGCGTGCATACCGCCCAAAGGCGTAAGACGCAGCCGGCCGTTGCCCTTGATCTCGGCGACCATGCAACCGATGGTATCGATATGGGCAGAAATCAACAGTGCGTCCTTGTCATCCTCACCACCCAGATCTATCAGGACACCGCCTTTATTGGTAAAGCTTGCATGGTAGCCCATAGCATCAAAAGTATCGCGTACCCAAGCAGCAGCCCGGTCTGTATAACCGGTAGGGGAGTCAATGGCCAGCAGCTCTGCGGCCAGGTTCCAGGACTGTTCAGCGTAAGTGTAGCCAATCATAAATTAACCTCCAAAATCAATAATACCGGGCTCCGGTGACCTCCCGGAGATAATAGACAAGGACTCAAAATGATTATAGCAACTGCAGGAGGAAAATTCAAGATTTCTGTTGGTTTATATAGATTTGTTGTTGCGAAAGGACAAAGAATGTGATACGATATATGTTGGTATTATGTGTGAAAATATGCCTTTTTGAAAGGCATGTTTGAAAGGAGATCCGAAATGAACGAATGGCAAAACAACAATCCACAGCAGGAAGAAAAGGAAATTAATATTTCCCGGCTGATACAGATCCTGTGGAAATGGGTATGGCTGATCGTAGCGGTTACCCTGGTTTTTGGTATTTTGGCATATGTATACTCTGCATGTTTTATTACACCCACTTATCGCAGCTCTTTTACCGCGTATGTTGATAACCGTGGTGACAATGTAGACGAAGGCGTCAGTACAACATCTTCCGACCTGACCGCTTCCGCAAGACTGACATATTTGTATCAGGATATTATTCTCAGCCGCAGTGTGCTACTGGATGCAGTAGAACTGTGTGGGCTGGATTACGGCTATGTCACCTGCAAAAATATGGTCAGTATCACAGTAGATACCGACTCCGCATTGATTACGGTAAGCGTGAATAACGAAGATCCTGTAAATGCGACCCGGCTGGCTTGTGCGATTGCAGAAGTCGCTCCCGGTCATGTGGAACGGATCCGTGACGGCAGCTCTATGCGAATCTTGGATGCCCCCGTGCAGCCTACACAGAAAAGTGCACCCAATAATACCAACAATGCCATCAAGGGTGCAGTGATCGGCTTGGTCTTGAGCATGGCTGTGGTAATAGTGATCGACTTGCTGAACGATAAGGTGCGGGATCCGGAGGAACTGGAATACCGCCATAACATCATTACCATCGGTGTGATCCCCGATCTGGCTGCATCGGATAATGGTACCGGTTATTATGGTTATCAAAACACAACAGGGAGTGAGAAAAAATGAGTCTGATGAAGAAAAAGGAAACGACCGGAAACAAAAAAGTATACCTTCTGTCGGATAAGCTCTCTTTTTCTGCCCAGGAAGCATATCGCAGCATGCGTACCAATATTACATTTGTGCTGCCCGGTGAAGGCTGTAAATGCATTGGTATTACCAGCCCTACTCCCGGTGACGGCAAAAGTACCACCGCGGCAAACCTGGCCATTTCTCTGGGACAGATCGGCAAGAAAGTGATCCTGGTGGACTGTGACATGCGTCTGCCCACCATCGCTACCAAGTTCCGTGTGGTTTCCACACCGGGTTTGAGTGACTTTTTGGCAGGCCAGGCCCGTATAGAGGAAGCACTCCGGGAGGTGGAGAAGTACAATATCCACTTACTGCCGGCGGGCAACATTCCCCCTGAGCCCACAGCACTTTTGGAGGCAAAGCAGCTGGAGCGGCTGTTTGCTGCCCTTCGGAACAATTATGACTATGTGCTGGTAGACCTGCCGCCTGTCATTACCGTGCCGGATGCAGTGATTCTGGCCAAGCACCTGGATGGATATTTGCTGACGATCCGTGAGAAGCACACGGAGCACCGGGCAATCAAGGAAATGCTGCGGCGTATGCAGGTGGCGGAAGCCAATATTCTGGGCTTCGTGGTCACAGGTAGTGACACCAACCGCCGCAAGTATAAGTATAAGAGTCGTTACAGATATAACTACAAATACGGTTATTACCGTTACAACGGATATTACAAAAAATAAAGACTGGCGGTGGATTTACAGTGGAGCTTTGTGACATCCACGGACATTTTCTGCCGGGAATGGATGACGGTTGTGCAACACCGCAGGAGTCCGTTCAGGCATTGAAAAACAGCTACATACAGGGTGTCCGTCGGGTTTTTGCCACACCCCATTATTATCCGGTGGAGTCCATTTCCGCATTTTTAGACCGCCGGGACAAGGCGTATAAGGTGCTTTTGGAGGCAATTTGCGGGGAGGAGAACATTCCCGAAATTTGCCTGGGTGCAGAAGTCGCTTACCGGTCCGGGCTGGGATATGTGGAGGATTTGGACAAGCTGTGCCTGGGTACATCCCGGTATTTGCTGGTGGAAATGCCCTTCGGCAGTTGGAACCGGGAGGTCATCCGGGACATCAGGAATATGAGCACAGCATGTGGGATCACCCCCATCATCGCTCATGTGGAACGGTATTTAGATATCGTAAAGAAAGATACACTGAAAGAATTGTTGGAGATGGATGTGCTGGTGCAG
>JAZNZG010000169.1:0-2014 GCA_045594825.1 Faecousia sp.
TTCCTGGTTGACGGAGCTGCGGACGGCGAAAGTCAGCTTCAGCTCCTCTTTCAGTTCCGCCACACCCAGATTCAGACTGGTTTGCACCAGGCCGGGAATATCCTCGCTCCAGGTCCGGATGCCGTTGGGAACCGCATTCACCAGGGCGATCACCCTGGCGGAGCATTCAGTGGTAAGGGCGTTGCCGCCTAAAGCGTCCACATCGTCGCCCCGGATCACTGCATTGGGTTCATCGTACTGCTCCCGGATCTCTTTCTGCAGCTGTGCAGCAACATCGTTGATCCGCTCAATATACATGCCCAGTGCCACCAGGGTCACCTGGCAGGTGCGGGGAATGGCGTTATCTTTACCACCGCCGGAGAATCCGGTGATGCACACAGGCATCAGCTGTTGGACCCGGCTTAAAAATTCGCCCATGACCTTTACGGCGTTGGCACGGTTTTTATGAATGTCCACACCGGAGTGTCCGCCCTGCAGTCCGTCTACCGTCAGTTTTACACAGGGACCGTACACCGCCCGACGCTGGATGGGCAGCTTGATGGTGGCTCTGGCACCGCCGGCACAGGACACGGTCAACAGACCCTCCTCCTCGGAATCGATATTCAAAAGGTTACGGCCTTTCAGCATGGAAAGATCAATGCCTGCCGCTCCGTACATGCCGGTCTCTTCATCCACGGTGAACACCACTTCCAATGGCGGATGGGGGATGCTCTTATCCTCCAACAGAGCCAAAGCGTATGCCAAAGCAATACCGTCGTCGCCACCAAGGGTAGTGCCCTTGGCATAGATATACTGTCCGTCATGCATAATGTCCAGGCCATCTGTTGCCATATCGATGGCACAATCGGCGTCTTTTTCACAGACCATATCCATGTGGCCCTGAATGATGACCGGAGGATGATCCTCATAACCGCAGGTGCCCTCACAGAAAATGATCACATCATTCAATTCGTCCTGAATATAGGGCAGCCCATGTTCTTTTGCAAAGGATACGAGGTAATCGCTGATGGCCTTGGTGTTACCGCTGCCATGAGGAATGGAGCAAATTTTTTCAAAATATCCAAAAACACTTGCAGGCTCCAGGCCTGCCAGCTTTACAGCATCCATAATGGTTCTCCTTATATTTTTTCTAAGGGGATTTTATCACATTCATTCTGAAAAGTCCACACAAAAAAGGAAGGCCACAGGGTTTTCCCTGTGGCCGAAGGATTCAATTAAGCAACGTGGAAAAAGCTCAGGCTCAGAGTCAGCACGACCCATGCCAGTGCGATCCACTTGGTAGCGGATGCCAGCTTCTTGTCCAGACCGCCGGTCTTGCCCTTGCTCATGTAAGAATCGCTGTTGCCTGCAATCGCACCGGACAGGCCAGCTTCCTTACCGGACTGTACCAGAACCACCACGATCAGCAGTACGCTGGCCAGCACTTCCAGAATGGTCAGAATGAGCTTCAAAGTCTCCATATTTGCAACCTCCCTCCGGTTATCATAGAAACCGCGTAAACGGATAATTTATACTATAATTTGCCGTGATAAACAACAGCCAAAGTATTGTAACACAGTGTTTTGCAAAATGCAAGGGTTTTCTTCACAATTTTTTACTTTTGCACCCAGTTTCCTGTGGCAAGGCAGTTCAGGTAGGCGTTGATAAACGGATCCAGTGCTCCGTCCATAACGGCGTTGACATTGGAAGTCTCGCAGCCGGTACGGGTATCCTTTACCAGGGTATAGGGCATAAACACATAGTTGCGGATCTGGCTGCCCCACTCGATCTTTTTCTGCACACCCTTAATATCGGAGATCTTGTCCAGATGTTCCCGCTCCTTGATCTCCACCAGCTTGCTGCGGAGCATTCTCAAGCAGTTTTCCTTGTTTTGGAACTGGCTGCGTTCGGTCTGGCAAGCCACCACGATGCCGGTAGCCTTGTGGATCAAACGGACAGCGGAAGAGGTCTTGTTGATGTGCTGACCGCCTGCACCGGAGGAACGGTATACTTGCATTTCATAATCTTCGGGTCG
>JAZNZG010000170.1:0-6014 GCA_045594825.1 Faecousia sp.
TTATCTGAAGGCTCACGGCACCGCTGTCGGTCTGCCCTCCGATGACGATATGGGCAACTCCGAGGTGGGCCACAATGCCCTCGGCTGCGGTCAGGTCTACTCTCAGGGTGCCAAGCTGGTCGGCGAGTCCATCGAAAACGGCGCGCTGTATGCATCCAACACCTGGAAAGAGCTGGTTGCCAATGCTCAGGACAAGGCCATGCACTTTATCGGCCTGCTGTCCGACGGCAACGTGCACTCCAATATTTCCCACCTGATCGCCCTGCTGCGTCAGGCTCATGGCGAGGGTGTGAAGAAGGCTTACTGCCACATCCTGCTGGACGGCCGCGATGTTCCCGCTACTTCCGCTCTGGAGTATGTGGGCATGCTGGAGGATGTTCTGGCAGAACTGAATACCGCCGGCTGCGACTATGCCATCGCCTCCGGCGGCGGCCGTATGCAGGTGACCATGGACCGTTACGAAGCCAACTGGGCCATGGTGGAAAAGGGCTGGAGAACCCACGTTCAGGGTTTGGGCCGTCAGTTTGCTTCCGCAACTGAGGCAATTGAGACCTACCGGGCCGAGACCGGCTGCATCGACCAGGACCTGCCTGCTTTCGTGGTTGCACGGAACGGTGAGCCTGTCGCAAAGATCGCAAACGGCGACTCCGTGATTCTGTTCAACTTCCGCGGTGACCGGGCACAGGAGATCTCTCTGGCCTTCGACCGGAAGGACTTTGACAAGTTCGACCGTCCCGGCTATACCGGTGTCAAGTTTGCAGGTATGCTCCAGTACGACGGCGACCTGAATATCCCCGAAAACTACCTGGTCCAGCCTCCCGTCATCACCAACACGCTGACCGAGGTGCTGTGCGCCGCCGGTATCCACGAGTATGCCGTGTCCGAGACCCAGAAGTACGGCCACGTGACCTACTTCTGGAACGGCAACCGCTCCGGCAAGGTGGATGAGAGCCTGGAGGTCTATGAGGAGATCCCCTCCGACGTGATCCCCTTCGAGCAGGCACCTGCCATGAAGTCCAAGGAGATCACCGAAAAGATGCTGGAAGCGATGGCATCCGGCAAATATCAGTTCCTGCGCTGCAACTACCCCAACGGCGACATGGTGGGCCACACCGGCGTCATGGAAGCTGTGGTTTACGCTATGGAGTGTGTGGACAACGGCCTGAAGGCCATCATCGAGGCAGCTGACAAGTACGGCTACACCGTGCTGATCTCCGCTGACCACGGCAATGCCGACCAGATGACCGAGACCAAGAAGGGTAAGACCTCTGTGCGTACCGCCCATTCCCTGAATCCCGTTCCCTTTATCATTTACGATAACAGCAAGGCTTGGCAGGTCAAGGATGGCGCCTACGGCCTGGCAAATGTAGCTCCCACCATCGTCAAGATGATGGGTCTCACCGCTCCCGCATGCTGGGAAGAAAGCATCATTTAAAAAGCGATCATTCATTGATTTTATATAAGGAGGTACTGATCTATGATCCGTCACGACAATGAAAATGGCTCTGTTAACATCAGCACCAGCGTATACACCGATATTGTAGGCACAGCCGCTTCCAACTGCATGGGCGTTAAGGGCATGGCTGCCCGCTCTGTAAAGGACGGCGTATATCACCTGCTCCGTAAGGAGTCCATGGGCAAGGGTGTCCATGTGGAATTTCACGACGACGGCACCATTTCCATCGACCTGCACATCATGGTAGGCGACGGTGTCAATCTCAACGCCATTGGCAACGCCATCATTGACGAAGTCCGTTACATGGTGGAAAACTGCACCGGCACAAAGGTTCGTGCCGTAAACGTTTATATCGACTCTTTACTGATTGGATAATACGGAGGTAACGACCATTGTGGCAGACGATTAAAGGAGCTGAGTTCCGCAGACTGATGATCAGTGCGGCGGCTTCCATTGAGATTCACAAGCAGCAGCTCAATGAGCTGAATGTTTTTCCCGTACCGGACGGCGATACCGGTACAAATATGTCCATGACCATCAACGCCGCCGCCGCAGACCTGCGGAAGGCAGAGGATCCCTCTCTGGAGAAGGCTGCAGCCATCTCCGCATCCGCTATGCTGCGGGGAGCAAGAGGTAACTCCGGCGTGATCCTGTCCCTGCTGCTGCGGGGTATTTCCAAGAAGCTCAAGGGTGCCAAGGAATGTGACGGCGTGCTGTGGGCTGCCGCCATGCAGGAAGGCGTGGATGCTGCTTACAAGGCAGTTATGAAGCCCGCTGAGGGCACCATTCTTACTGTTGCCCGTCTGGCAGCTGCCAAGGCTACCCAGGCTGCACAGGAGAACAACTACTTTGAGTATGTCCATGAAGCCGCCATTGAAGAAGCCAAGGTGGCCCTGGCCAACACTGTGAACCAAAACCCTGTCCTGAAGAAGGCCGGTGTTGTGGACGCAGGCGGCAAGGGCTGGCTGGTAGCACTGGAGGCAATGCTGTCCGCCCTGCGTGGTGAGGACATCGTGGCTCCTGAGGCAGGCACTGCAGAAGTGAAGGAGCAGGCTTCCTTCTCCGACTTCAACGAAGAGGACATCACCTTTACCTATTGTACCGAGTTTATCATCTCCCGGGAAAACGACAAGGATCCCGAAGCTCTGCGTCAGTTCCTGTCCGGGCTGGGTGACAGCCTGGTGCTGGTGGACGACGAAGAGATCATTAAGGTCCATGTTCATACCGACGATCCCGGTGCCGCCCTGCATGAGGCTGTGAACTACGGCAGCTTTGTCACCGTAAAGATCGAGAACATGCGTCTGCAGCACACCGAAAAGGTGATGACCGAGCAGGAAAAGTCTCCCAAGATCGCAGAGCCTGAAAAGCCTTGTGGCGTTGTTTCCGTCTGTGCTGGCGAGGGCCTTGCAGATGTATTCATGAATTTGGGTGTGGACGGCATCATTTCCGGCGGTCAGACCATGAACCCCAGCACACAGGATATCCTGGAGGCTGTCAACCAGGTTCCCGCTGAAACCGTTTATGTGCTGCCCAACAACAAGAACATCATCATGGCAGCCGAGCAGGTGGATGCTCTGACTCCCAAGCGTGTGGTGGTCATTCCCAGCAAGACCGTTCCCCAGGGCGTTACTGCCATGCTGAACTTCAACCCCGACGGCACGGAAGAAGAAAATGTGGAAGCCATGACCGAGTCCCTGGCTACTGTGGATACCATGCAGATCACCTATGCTGCCCGCAACTCTGACTTTGATGGCTACGACATCCACGAGGGCGACTACCTGGCTATGTACGGCAGTGCTCTGTTTGGCACCGGCCGGGACATCAAGGTCCTTCTCAAGGCCCTGGCAGAGAAGGTCCGGGACGCAGGCAAGGAATATATCACCATTTACTATGGTGCAGACATTTCCGAAAAGCATGCCCGGAAAACGGCAGATCTTTTCGCAGACCTCTGCCCCGATGCAGATGTAAACCTGCTGTCCGGCGGCCAGCCCGTTTACTACTATTTGATCTCTGCAGAATAATATACAGGCCCATTGCAGAAGCAATGGGCCTGTTTACTCCTCCGGATTGCTGCATAGACTATCCGGAGGGGTGATTGCATGTTTGATACCGGCAAGATCAGAAAAAAATGGCGGGCAGTGGCAGATTATATCACGCAGCTGAATGTTCCGGTGTATGCGGCCCATGCGGGATATTTTATGATCCTGTCTCTGTTTCCTATGCTGGTGCTGCTGCTGAGCCTGCTTCGCTATACAGGGATCGCGGTGCAGACCTTTACCAATGCACTGGAAGGGGTGATCCCCCAGGCTCTGATGCCGGCGGCCAGACGGCTGATCTTCAGCACCTACCAGAACACCTCCGGGGCGGTGGTGTCTGTATCGGTAGTGACGGCTCTGTGGTCGGCGGGCCGGGGTATTTACGGCCTAAGGAAGGGCCTCAACGCCATTTACCATGTGCAGGAGAGCAGGGGATATTTTTATACCCGGGCAGTCAGTGTGGTGTATACTTTGCTTTTTTTGCTGGTACTGCTGCTGACCCTTACCCTGGGCATTTTCGGAACAGGCCTGTCCCTGTTTATCCCTATGGGGAAAGGTGCACGGTATGTGCTGCTTCTTGTGATACAGACGGCTCTGTTCACAGCGATTTATGTGGTGCTGCCAAACCGGAAAAACCGTTTGACAGACAGCCTGCCCGGTGCCGTGCTGGCATCTGTGGGCTGGCTGGGTTTTTCCAATCTTTATACCGTATATGTACGGCATTTTACCGGGTACGCCAATATTTACGGCTCGGTATACGCTGTGGCGGTGAGTATGCTGTGGCTGTACTGCTGTATCAGCATTATTTTCTATGGCGGTGCCCTGAACCGGTATCTGCAGAGCAAAAATTTTTCTTAAATTTCCAAAAATTTACGGCACGTTCATATCCTGTGTGTTATAATACAGAAAAAACCGGGAGGAAAAGGATATGTTTGGGTATGTGTCCGCCAATTTAAAAGAGCTGACCAAAGAAGCCCAGATCCGGTATCAGAGCGTTTACTGCGGTATCTGCAAGCAGATCCGGCAGCGATCCTCCCAGGCGGCAAGGCTAAGCTTAAGCTACGATATGGCCTTTTTGGCATTGCTGCTTATGAGCCTGTATGAGCCGGAGGAAACCACCGGCGGCCGTGGCTGCATTCTCCATCCGGTGAAATCCAAAAACTGGCTGGATAACGAATTTATCCGTTACGGTGCGGACATGAATGTAGCTCTGGCCTACTACAAAGCTTTGGACGATGCCCATGATGACAGAAGCCTTCCTGCCCGTACCATGGCAGCCCTTCTGAAAAAAGACTGTGAAGCGGTGGAGCTGCGGTATCCCAGGCAGTGCAAGGCCATTGCCCAATGCATCGCAGAACTCAGCCGGCTGGAGAAGGCGGGGTGCGATAACCCGGACCAGCCTGCCGGCTGCTTTGGACAGCTTATGGGAGAACTGCTGGCGTACCGTGAGGATATGTGGGCACCCATACTGCGTCAGATGGGTATGGCCCTGGGCCGATATATTTATCTGGCAGATGCGGCTGTTGATTTTTCCAAAGACAAACGAAAGGGCAGCTACAATCCCTTTATCGCCATGGGCATGGAGGAGGACAGGTCCCGGTGGGAGCAGTATTTGGTGCTGACCATGGGCCGCTGTGCCGATTATTATGAACGACTGCCGCTGGTGCAGGATAAGGACATTTTGGACAACATCCTGTACAGCGGAATATGGATAGAGTATCGAAGAAAGCAAAAGGAGCCCCAAAAATGATAGACGATCCCTATAAGGTACTGGGTGTAGACCGGGACGCTTCGGATGAGGAAATAAAAAAGGCATACCGAAGACTGGCAAAAAAATATCACCCGGACATAAACCCCGGGGACCCGGTGGCGGCAAAAAAGATGCAGCAGGTCAATGCCGCATACGAGCAGATCAAGAATCCGGAGAAGGCACAGCAGTCTGCCGGCGGCAGCTATGGCTACGACCCCTTTGGCGGTGCGTGGCAGCATACTTACCGGCAGCAGGAACAGCAGACCGGTGACCATTATCAGCAGGCAGCTTACAATTACATCCGCTACGGCAGATACCGTGAAGCACTGAATGCGTTAAATTCTTCTGCCCAACGAAATGCCCGGTGGTACTATCTGTCGGCTCTTGCCAATGACGGACTGGGCAATCAGGTCACGGCTTTGGAGCATATCCGCCGGGCGGTATCCATGGAGCCGGACAACCAGGAATATCTGCGGACACTGCAAAACATCCAAAACGGCGGTGCAGCCTACCGGCAGCAGGCAGGAAATTTCCGGGGCTTCAATATGAATATCCACCCCTGTGCTCCCCTGTGTTTGTGCTATGCACTGCAATTTTTATGCTGCAGATGTTGAGCGACGCGTTGCTGCCAATAAATTTATGAAAGAAACAGCCTGCCGTGGTTTTCCACAGCAGGCTGCTTCTGTTATTCCTGAACAGGTTTTTCTTCTTCAGCCGGTACTTCTTCGACCGGTACTTCTTTAGCGGCAAGGGCAGCAGCCTCTGCTGCGGC
>JAZNZG010000171.1:0-3905 GCA_045594825.1 Faecousia sp.
GCTGCTGCTGGTGGACGAAAGTGGCCGGATCCTCAACGAAGTTACCAAGGAATATCCCCTGGAGTTCCCCAACCCCGGCTGGAGCCAGCAGAAGCCCCAGGACTGGCACAAAGCCGTCATGGAAGGCGTACCGGAGCTGCTAAAGGGCTTTGACGGCAGCCAGGTGGCCGGCATCGGTGCCGGCGGTCAGATGCACGGTCTGGTGGTGCTGGACGAAAACGACAATGTAATCCGCCCCGCCATTTTGTGGAACGACGGCAGAACTGCCAAGCAGGTGGATTACCTCAACGGCGTCATCGGCAAGGACAAGCTGTCCCAGCTGACTGCCAATATTGCTTTTGCCGGCTTTACCGCACCCAAGATCCTGTGGATGCAGGAAAACGAGCCGGAAAACTTCCAAAAGATCGCAAAGATCATGCTCCCCAAGGACTACATCAACTACATCCTCACCGGCGTCCATTGCTGCGACTACTCTGACGCTTCCGGTATGCTGCTGCTGGATGTGGAGCACAAGTGCTGGAGCAAGGAGATGCTTCAGATCTGCGGCATTTGTGAAGCACAGATGCCCAAGCTGTTTGAAAGCTACGAAGTGGTGGGTACCGTCCTGCCCGCAGTAGCCCAGGCTCTGGGTATTCCCAGTGATGCCAAGGTGGTAGCCGGTGCAGGCGACAACGCCGCAGCGGCTGTGGGTACCGGCGTGGTAGGCAGCGGTGGCTGCAACATCAGTCTGGGTACCTCCGGCACCATCTTTATCTCCGCCGATCAGTTCGGCGTAGACCCCAACAACGCTCTGCACGCCTTCGCCCATGCCGACGGCGGCTGGCATCTTATGGGCTGTATGCTCTCCGCTGCCTCCTGCAACAAGTGGCTGTGCGACGAGATCCTGAAGACAAAGGACTATGCTGCCGAGCAGGTGGACATCACAGCCGACAAGCTGGGCAACAACCACACCTACTTCCTGCCCTACCTCATGGGCGAACGCAGCCCCATCAACGACACCAACGCCCGGGGCACTTTCATAGGCATGACCATGGATACCGCCCGCAGCGACCTGGTGCAGGCAGTTTTGGAAGGCGTAGCCTTTGCCATCCGTGACAGCTTTGAGGTGGCCAAGAGCCTGGGCATCGATATCCCCTCCACCAAGATCTGTGGCGGCGGTGCCAAGAGCCCTCTGTGGCGTACCATTTTCGCTAATGTTTTGGGCATCCCCCTAGAGTTGGTAAAGACCGAACAGGGTCCCGGCTACGGCGGAGCCATGCTGGCCATGGTTGGCTGCGGCAAGTACCCCTCCGTCCAGGCAGCGGCAGACGCCCTGGTGGAAGTATCCTCTACCGTTCAGCCCGATGCAGAGCTGACCCAGCGGTATGAGGCCCGCTATCAGCAGTTCCGAAAGATCTACCCCGCTTGCAAGGAACTGTTCGCCCAGCTGGTATAAGGAGATTGGCTATGAAGATTTATTCTGTATTTGATCCCGAATTTAAGGCCTACGGTCAGATCGTCACCGGTCTTGACGATGCTGTGCAGGAGATCCTGGCAGCCTTGGCCACCACCCCTCAGCCCGAGGGTGTGGATTATGTTCCCACCGATCCCGTGCTGCAGGAGCTGCCTGCCGCTGTTGAGATCAGCGACCACTGCTTCGGCGGCATGCCCGTCCAGCTTGGCTGGTGCAACGGTCATAACACCATGCTCAACTGCCTGGAGTACCACCGGGATTCCGAGTTCAACCTGGGCACCGAGGACTTTATTCTGCTGCTTGCCAAGCAGGATGAGATCGAAAACGGCATGCTGGACACCGCCAAGGTCAAGGCCTTCCGGGCCCCCGCCGGTGTTCTGGTGGAATGCTACGCCACCACACTGCACTACGCACCCTGCCACTGTGATCCTGCCAAGGGCTTCCGTGTCCTGGTGGCATTGCCCTGGCTGACCAATACCGACCGTCCCGTCATGGAAGCCAAAACCTTTGAAGACCCCTACCTCACCGCCCGGAACAAGTGGCTGCTGCCCCATCCCGACTCCAGCGAGGCCAAAGGTGGAGCCAAGGTGGGTTTGACCGGTGAAAACATCAATATTGCAAATCTGATTTAAGGAGATCGTCAAATGAATATTCCCGAAGTAAAGCTCGGCATTATTGCCGTATCCCGTGACTGCTTCCCCATCGCTCTGTCCACCCAGCGTCGCAAGAATATCGTTGCCATCTACGGTGAAGGTCTCTTCGAGTGTCCCATCACCGTGGAAAACGAGAAGGACGCCCTGGCCGCTTTGGCCGATGTGAATGCTGCCGGCTGTAACGCCCTGGTGGTATTCCTGGGCAACTTTGGTCCCGAAACACCCGAGACCATTCTGTGCCAGAAGTTCGACGGCCCCACCATGTACATCGCAGCTGCTGAAGGCGACGGCGACATGATCAACGGCCGTGGCGACGCCTACTGCGGCGTTCTGAACTGCTCCTACAATCTGCTGATGCGTCACCTGAAGGCATACATTCCCGAGTATCCCGTAGGCACCGCTGCCGAGTGTGCCGATATGATCCGCCAGTTCGTTCCCATCGCCCGTGCCATCATCGGCCTGAAGAATCTGAAGATCATCACCTTCGGTCCCCGTCCCCAGGACTTCTTCGCCTGCAACGCCCCCATCAAGGGTCTGTACGAGCTGGGTATTGAAGTGGAAGAAAACTCCGAACTGGACCTGCTCGTTTCCTACAAGGCACATGCCGGTGACCACCGTATCACCGAAGTAGTCGCTGACATGCAGAAGGAAATGAACGGCGGCATTTACCCCGACCTGGTGGAGCGTATGGCTCAGTTTGAGCTGACACTGCTGGACTGGGCAGAGGCTCACAAGGGTGCAAGAAAGTATGTTGCTTTCGCTGACAAGTGCTGGCCCGCATTCCCCGAGCAGTTCGGCTTTGAGCCCTGCTATGTCAACTCCCGTCTGGCATCCCGGGGCATCCCCGTGGCTTGTGAAGTGGACATCTACGGTGCTGTTTCCGAGTACATCGGTGCCTGCATCACCGGCGACGCCATCACCCTGCTGGACATCAACAACTCCGTACCGCAATACATCTACGACGAGGACATCGCCGGCAAGTACGATTACACTCTGAAGGACACCTTCATGGGCTTCCACTGCGGCAACACTCCCTCCTGCAAGATGTGCGGCGGCTGTGCTGTTAAGTATCAGCTGATCCAGAACCGTCTGCTGGAGAACGGTGGCACGCCTGACATCACCCGCGGCACTCTGGAAGGCGACATCGCCGCTTCTGACATCACCTTCTACCGTCTGCAGTGTGATGCCAACGGCGACCTGCGTTCCTACATCGCTGAAGGCGAAGTTTTGGATGTACCCACCCGTTCCTTCGGTGCCATCGGCATCTTCGCAATTCCCGAGATGGGCCGCTTCTACCGCCATGTGCTGATCCAGAAGGGTTATCCCCACCACGGTGCTGTGGCCTTCGCCCACTGCGGCAAGGCTCTGTTTGAAGTTCTGAAGTACTTTGGTATCAAGGACATCGCTTACAACCAGCCCAAAAACCTGCCCTACCCCACCGAAAACCCCTGGGCATAAGTAAACAACCAAAAGCGGCTGTTCTCCGGAACAGCCGCTTTTTTTGTATGGTTTTTCCGGTTACAGTCCGCTAATGCCAAGGGGATCATTATAGTGAAAAAACACAGTGCTTTGGAAACGGATAAGGACATGCGTTTCCATGTTTAGGAAACTGCCCTGCTTTGGGACAGAAAGGGGCATAAAAAATGATACCGTAAACGACACAATTGTATCATTTACGGTATCTGCTATGTCTATGGGCTACAAAAAAGATATTTTTGCTGGTTTTGCGTATGAATTCGAACTCTTGCAAAAATGATATATTGCTACGCAATATGATATACGGCTTCCGCCGTATGATA
>JAZNZG010000172.1:0-3829 GCA_045594825.1 Faecousia sp.
CAAGCCTTGCCGTGGCTGAAGATGCAGGCCACCACCATGAACACACTGCCGCAGATGGCCAGGATGGGCATTACAAAACGGCGAAGCACATTCTGCTCCTTCTCCTTGCGGATCCACTGGACGAGGATGGGCAGGTACATCAGATAGATGGTGATGATGGGCAGCTCAGAGGAGTCGAATGCCATGACACCGCCCCAGGAGCCTGCGAAGGGAGCCAGGTTTGCACAGTAGAAGTACAGGAACCAGGCACCGGTGACCAGCAGAGCGAAGATGGAGGAATTGTTGGGCATATTGGTCTGGTTGTCGATCTGACCAAAGACCTTGGGAGCGGGGCCTCTGTTACGGGCGGCCAAAGCATACATGCAGCGGCTGCAGCCCAGCATCAGGCCATTGGTGGTGCCCAGGCAGGAGATGGCGATGAACAGGTTGAGGATATTGCCCAGCACGCCGCCGAAGATGTTGGTGAAGGCAACGGTGGCACCCTGGTCGATGAGCTCCTGATTGGAGGCACCGCCGGCGACGCCGATGTAGTAGAACAGATAGGTGCAGATAATAACGATACCGCCGATAACCAGAGCCTTGGGCAGATTCTTCTTGGAATCCTTCAGCTCGGCGTTGATGGAGGTGGCGATGATCCAGCCCTCGTAAGCAAAGGCGGTGGCACAGACGCCTACGAACAGGGGGTTATCCACCACGGTGCCGACCTGAGCGGAGGTGACCATGTTTTCCTGGAGGGTACCGGTGACCAGACCCACGATAATGCCCACAACAGCCATCAGAGCCAGGGGGATCATCTTGATAACGGTGGTGCTGGTCTGGAACTTACCTGCCAGCTTGGGGGACAGGGCGTTCATGCCGTAGACGGCACACAGGTAGAACACGGTCAGGGCCATGGTCTCGGGGCCGACGACGCAGCCGCCCTGGGCAGCGGGGATCATCAGGGGGATATTGGGGAAGGCGGAGGTCAGGAAGACCATGGTATAACGGGCGGAGACCCATGCAAGAACAGAAGTCATTGCGGGGAAGTAAATGGTTGCGGAGAACCAGCCCATGTAGTAGCCGTACTGGGGACCTACGACGGCTTCTGCGTAGTCAACGATGCCGTTGACCTTCTCGTATTTCTGACCCATGAAGGCAAAGGTCAGCAGACACACCAGCATAATGATACCGCCGATGAGCCATGCGAGAATACCCAGGGGCATATTACCGCCGGTTTTTTCCAGGATGGTCTGTGCCTTGAAGAAGACACCGGAACCGATGACGATACCCACGACCATACAGATAGCGGTAAACAAACCGTATTTACGCTCCAGTTGGTTGCTCATAAAATCTCCTCATTTCTCGTAAGATGCGATACGAAATATGTATCCATGATATGACTATACCATAATATAAAAATGATTTCAACACAAATCACAGGGAAAAGTTTTTACAAAAGCTCAAAATGGGGCCCCTGGCATTCCAGCACGCCGGCCTTCCGCAGCTTACCCAGCTCTGCGGACATGGCACTGCGTTCCACACCCAAAAAATCCGCCAGAGCCTGCCGGTCCAGAGGAATGGTAAACCGGGGACTTCCTGCCCGTTTGGCCTGGTCCAGCAGATAGGCCATGAGCTTTTCCCGGGTGGTTTTTTGGGACATGAAGCCGATCTTCCGGCTCAGACTCAGATTCTTTTGAGCCACCACCTGCAAAAGATTTTTCACAAGAGCGTTGTGGAACCGGCAGGAATTGGAGCAGACCGTCAGCATTTTCTGACAGGACAGAAGCATCACCTCTGCATCCCTGGGGGCGTAGCCGCTGACGGGCATCCGGCTTAGGTTGGCACAGGCGAAGGTCTCGGCAAAGATCTCACCCGTTTCGGCCTGGGTCAGCAGGCTGCGGTTGCCGTAGTAGTCCTCCTGGAGGATCTGAATACAGCCGCTGAGGACCACGCCGATAAACCCGGCCGCGTCACCCTCCAAAAACAGGGGATCGCCCTTCTTTACAGCTACCACCCTTGCCTGCAGGCAGCCCAGCAGGGACGCCAGCTCCTCCTGCCGGATCCCGGCGAACAAAAGTGTTTGGGATAAAACAGGAAAATATTTTTCCATAAGGCCTCCTTTTGTTGGAAATCCAACATACAATCTGACCCAAGTATAGTAAAATAAAGCCAGAAAGTCAAGGAGGGATGTATATGATTTTACACGGATGCCAGGCAAAACCCAGGACCCCTGATATTATTGAAAAGATCTGCCCCAATTGCGGTCATGAGATCGAGATGTTTACCATTGATACCCAAATGAGCTGCGAGAATTGCGGCTTTGTGGCATACAACGACACCCTGAGCTGTGTCCAGTGGTGCAAATATGCAAGAAAGTGCGTTGGCGACGAGGTCTATGAGCAGCTGATGCGTGTAGCACAGAAGCAGAAAGAGAGGAGTGCCTGATATGGTCAGAAGGATCATTGAGATCGATGAGGAAAAATGCAACGGCTGCGGTGAGTGTGCCGCTGCCTGCCATGAAGGAGCCATCGGCATGGTGGAGGGGAAGGCGAAGCTTTTGCGGGACGACTACTGTGACGGTCTGGGAGACTGCCTGCCCGCCTGTCCTACCGGAGCCATCACCTTTGTGGAGCGGGAGGCAGCTGCCTATGATGAGGCAGCTGTGGAAGCAGCCAAAAAGGGGAAGGCCTGTCCTCCCGGCGGCTGCCCCGGCAGCATGGTCAAGGAGCTGACCCGGAAGGAGCAGACCCCTCCGGTGTTCCGGGGATCACGGCTGGGGAACTGGCCGGTGCAGATCAAGCTGCTGCCTGTCCGGGCACCCTGGCTGAATGGAGCGAAGCTGTTGGTGGCGGCGGATTGCACCGCCTATGCCTACGCCGCGTTCCATGAGGATTTCATCAAAGACCACGCGGTGATCGTGGGCTGTCCCAAGCTGGACAGCGTGGACTACTCCGCAAAGCTGACGGAGATCCTGAAAAACAACGATATTCGCTCCCTGACCGTGGTGCGGATGGAGGTGCCCTGCTGCGGCGGCTTGGAATTTGCCGCAAAGAAGGCACTGCAGCAAAGTGGGAAATTTATTCCCTGGAGCGTAATCACCGTGGGCGTGGAAGGCGACATCGTAGACAGGACATAACCATTAAAACAGCCCCCTTGTGTAAAAGGGGGCTGTTGCACTTTTGCTTTGCAAAATTGTATGGTTTCCCTCGGTCAAGCCCTCTGAGAATGTAGGGGCGGCCATTTTGTCAAGGATGTTTTCTTTTTTGAGGATGTAGGGGCGGCCATTGGCCGCCCGCACTTGGCAGCCGGTGAGTAAGTGCACCCTTGAAAGGAAAAATAATTTTTGCTACGATGTTTCTGAACCATACAGAGCAGGTGATACATATGGAATTACCAAAGCGAAAACCAAACCGCCTGACAGAATATGATTACAGCACACCCAACGCCTATTTTATCACTGTTTGTACACAGAATCGAAAGAATCTGTTTTGGACGGATGTGCGTGCGGCTATTGACCGCCCGGAGAATATCCCCTTAACCGATCTTGGCACGATCGTAAAACAGGTTATCCATGATATTCCCAAGCACTATCCTGCAATTTCAGTTGATCATGCTGTTATTATGCCAAATCATATACATTTGCTGCTGCAGATCAATACTGACATTGACGGGCGGCCAATGGCCGCCCCTACGATCTCGACGGCAATCAATCAAATGAAAGGCGTTATTTCAAAGAAAGCGGGTTTTTCTGTTTGGCAGAAAGGCTTTTATGATCATGTAATTCGTGGGGAACGCGATTATCTGGATATATGGAACTATATTGAGGGGAATCCCGGTAAATGGGAAGAAG
>JAZNZG010000173.1:0-22908 GCA_045594825.1 Faecousia sp.
TCCATGATGATGGTCAGAATGCAGTCGCCCTTTTCCATTACAAAGGCATTGGAGCCGTCAAAGTATTCTGCACCGTAGGTGTCTTCCACTTCCTGCTGGGAGGCACCGATGTAAATACCCTCTGCAGTGGACACACTGTCATCTACCAGCCAGACACAGTGGACATAGTCGCCGTCGGTGCCGGGGTAGGTTTCCATATAGAAACTGCCGAAGAAATAGGTCTTATCCAAACCATCAAAGGCAAAGCTGGTCTGCTCGGGATAGCTCTTGGGCTCGCCCAAAGCGGCGATGATGTCAGCAGCGGGAGCGTTCATGGTGATTTCCACATCATTTGCGGTGAACACATAGCCATCTTCCTGCTCTGCGTTGGGAGCATCGGGCTCTGCTTCTGCGGGAGCATTGCCTGCAGCATCGTTGGTGGCGGGCAGGATCACTACCTCGTCCCCGGCGTCGTTACCGCCGCAGGCACACAGGCACAGCAGCAGGGTAAAAATAAGAATCAAACTGATCGCTTTTTTCATGGTTATTCTCCTTGTGTTGGTTATTGTGCGGAATCCCGCTCCGCTTCAAGCTGAGCCTTTTGAGAATAGTAGGCATCTGCTTTTTTCGCCCAAAGCGTACTGAGCTCCGGGTTGGAACGGTGGTCGGTGACACCAAACTCTTCTGCCAGGATCTGTCCGAAATAGACAGAAAGCTTTTCCGCACCGTATACATTCAGATGCAGACCGGTGTCATAAGTATCATAAGACCAGTCAATACCGATCTCATCCTGGTAATCCAAAAGATGAATGTAGGTAAGACCCTTTTCTGCGGCATAGTCCACCATCTGCTGATCCCACTGATCCCACCATACGGGGGACAGGGAGGGAGCTTTGATGAGAACAAGCTCCACACCGTTTGCTTCACACAGCTGCACCATCTTATCGAGATAATAGTAGCTGTTTTCGTGGAAGGTGTAATCCTTCAAAGGCTTTTCCACATGCTCATTTTCAACACCCTTGATACCTACCTGCATCAGATAACCATTGTGGGTAACGGTGTCCTTTTGGAACAGATACCGCAGATCTTCCATGGTAAGATCAGACCAGCGGTCATGGTAACGCAGAATGGGGAACAG
This sequence comes from Faecousia sp., assembly GCA_045594825.1. GTDB lineage: Bacteria > Bacillota > Clostridia > Oscillospirales > Oscillospiraceae > Faecousia. The sequence goes on from JAZNZG010000173.1 coordinate 1,118, forward strand.
GTACAGCAGCATACCGCCGCTTTCCTTTTCCGCGTCGGTCATAGATGCACGGATGGAATCAATTTTGGAAGAGGACCACCGCATACCGTCCAAGGACATGCGGTTGTAGGCCTCCCGCTGGGTGGCGTTGCCGGTACTGGCGGGTGTGCCGTCCTTCATGGACAGAACGTCAAAAACGATGACTTCCGGCGTCTCATATTTCAGGGTTTCTTCCATGAGATAGTAGGACTGCCAGATCATCTGCTGAGGGCTGCCCCGGATATAAGAGGTAATGCCGTATTCCTCCCACAGGGTAACGGGGGAGAAATTTTCATAAACTTCGCAGTTTCCAATAAATATTACATCATGATCGCCGGCTTCGTCGTAATACTCCTGGATCATGGCACCTTCCTGAATATCCCACATATATTTGGGAAGCAGCAGCTCCTGCAGCAGCCACAGTACAGCCAAAGCAATACAGAGGGCCAGCACAATGAACAGAACAGATTTCTTTTTCATGACTGCCTCCTTTAGAACTGATTGTAGATAAAGCTGCTGGCATCATAGCCAAAGCCGTAGCAGCCCATCAGTAAAATCAACAGGAACAGGACAAAGAACAGCAGCCAGCATACCGCGGCACATTTTTGCCAAAGGAGCTCCCGGACAGAGCCCTTTGTTTCCTGGACCAGACTGACCGCGAACATCACAATGCAGGCACCACCCAAAACGCAGTAGTCCATGGCGGTCAGGCCGATGTTCATAAGGGTGCCGTCCCACAGCACCTGGGGATTCCAGGTGGTGAACAGAGAGCCGATATGGCGGAAATAAGAGCCCACATCGGAGAAGATGATGCACACACGGATCAGACAGGTCAGGCAGAAGGTCCGCAGGATCTCAAAACAGCCGTACCAGCCTTTTTTCTTCCAGCCGAAACGGTTGTGGAATTTGCCGTACAGCGGCTCCAGCTCCTCAGAAAGCACGATCACCAGGCAGTTGAGCAGTCCCCACACCACGAAGTTCAAAGTGGCACCGTGCCAAATACCGGTGACCAGCCAGGTGATGATGGAAGCAATGTACAGAGGTACGCGTTTGCCCCAGTTGCCAAAGGCATTCCGGGCGGACTTGGAAAGGTTCCGCATGGGTGCACTGATGGAAATGGGGTAAAAAACATATTCTCTGAGCCAGGCACCCAGGGTGATGTGCCAGCGACGCCAAAATTCTGCCACGCTCTTGGCAAAGTAGGGCCGGGCAAAGTTTTCCGGCAGGATAACGCCTAAAGCCTGGGCAATACCCAATGCAACATCAATACCGCCGGTGAAGTCGCCGTAGATCTGAATGGCATAGAACAGCATCAGCACAGCAAACGCAAAGCCTGTGTATTCGTCACCCTTCAAAATGCCTACGGCAGCGGCAATGCGGTCAGCCACCACCAGCTTTTTGAAGAAACCCCACAGCATCCGCTGCAGACCGAAAGCTACCTGCTTGCGGTCAAACTTGTGGGGGCCGTACAAGGTAGCCACCAGGGGTTTGTAGCGGCTGATGGGGCCCTGGATCAGCTGGGGGAAGAAGGATACGAACAAAGCAAGCTTTGCCGGATTCCGTTCGGCCTGTACCGTGCCACGCTGCACATCCACCACATATCCCATAGACTGGAACATGTAGAAAGAAATGCCCATAGGAAGGCCTAAGGTCAGGAAAGACAGCTGCCCCTCCAGCAAAACGGTACGCAAAGGCTCCAGCAGGCATCCCTTGCAAAATGCCAGCACCACAAAGTTCAGCACCAGGCAGAATGTGGTAATGATGCGATTTTTCTTTTTTACTGCGGCCTTGAAAGCCTTGCGTTCTTCTTTGGAGAGGGTTTCCTTGTTATCTGCCAGATACGCATCCTGCTTCCGCAGATTTTTGTCCATCAGACGGGCAGCAAGATAGGTGGTAACGGTGGTCAGCAGAATGAATACCAAATACTCAGTACCGGCCCAAAGATAAAACACATAGCTTGCCCCAAGGAGGATCGCCCATTGCCATTTGCTGGGTACCAGATAGTACACCAGCAAAAGGATGGCCGCAAACAAGGCAAAGGAATAAGATGTAAACTGCATAATGGATTATTCGTCCTCAAGACGCAGGATCATTTCGTAAATAGCCTGTGCGGAATTGAAGTTTTCGGGAGTCAGTTCCTCCACGGGAACGGCGACACCAAACTCAGCATCGATCTCAGCAACCAGGGTCACGATATCCACGGAATCCAGAATGGAATCGTCGATCAGAGTGGTGCAGGTTTCAAAGTCAATGTCGGAATGCAGGTCATTTAAGAGGTTCAGTAAAGCTTCCATGGTTTGATCTCCTTATTTATAATTCGGGCAGCTCTTCGGGGGTGGTGGGATACAGCTCCAGATCACGGGTGTAATAACCCCGGATGATGTGGTTGTCGTAATAGTCCAGGTCTGCATCGGTCATCAGGTAGCGGTTGACCTTGGAGGGGGAGCGGGGGCAGGTATCGAAGTAATAGTAGGTCTCACCGCCGTCCAGACTGACCATGTTCCAGTAATGGTTAAACGGACGGTAGGGGTTCTTGATACGGGTGGCGGACAGGTTGGGAAGACCCAGCCGGTCAAACATCAGCTTGCTGATGGCATAGAAGCTGAAGCAGTTGCCGCTGCGTCTGACCATGGTCCTGTAAGCGGCCTGGTATACATCGGTCTTGTCGGCCGTGCTGGTGTAAGAGTAATTTCTCTTGATATAATTGTAGACGGCATTGACCTTTTGTGCGTTGGTCATATCCTCAGTAATAATGGAGGCCAGGATACTGTCCACCTTTTCAAAGATCACATCCTCTTCCACATAAGAGCTGCTCTTTTCGGCAACCGTCACGTTGGTTGCAATGCGGCTTTCATTTCCTGCCCCATCGGTGGCGATGTAGGTGACCATATAGACACCGGGCGTGCTCAAGTCAACGCCGCTGGAATCGATGGTCAGCTTGGGATTGGCATCCGTGTCATCCTGGAGCTTGATACCGCTGCGGTAGGACACGGTGCTGCCGGCATAGAGGGAAATGGGCTGCACACCAAAAATGGTGGGAGCGGACTCATCCACGATAACCGTCAGGCTCACAGTTTTGGAACAGCTGTTGCCGGAAATGTCTGTACATGTATAAACTACGGGGTAGGTACCTCCGTTTTGGAGGTTTACGCCGGAGTCATCCACCGTCAGAACAGGAGCAGCATCCAGATCATCGGTAACGGTGATGTTGTCCAGATAGCCTGGCTCCTGACCACGGTATGTCTCCAGGTCCACGGCACCTTCCATCACAGGTGCTTGTGTGTCGATGATGACATTCAGCGTAGCTTCCACCGAGGTAACGTTGCCACCCTCGTCGGTAAGCTGCAGGGAAACGGTCTGTACACCGGCCACATTCATATCCGGCTGTGCGGCATACTCTGCATGGACCTGGGTAGCATCGTTAACCTGGGCGATGTAATCTTCGGGGTCGGGAACATGTACGGAAATCGTTGTTACATCCTGGGTAACGGCGGTGGGTGCAACCGTATCGACCACGCGGATCATACTGTCATAAACGCGGCCGCAGAACCGGATCTGTACCGGATAATCACCGGGCTTGCTTACATTCAAAGAGGACAGATCGGAAGCAAAAGATGCAGAGCCGAGCCAGCGGATATGCAGGTGATCGTTGGGATTTACGGACGGCGAACCGGCCTCAACATTTACCTGCTTTGTCACATTGCCGCCGAACAAAAGCCATAGCAGCACAGCGACAACCACCAGCACACAGCCCAGGATCCAAACCAGGGGCTTGCGGTTTCTTTTTTTTGCCGGGGCGGCAGAAGAAGCTGCATCAAAAGCCTTTTCCGGTGTGTTTTCGTGTTCGATTTCTGGTGCCATTTAAGACACTTCCTTTCAAGGGCATAAAATCACATTCTAATACTATGGCTTAGTATAATATCACGGAGAACTTTAGTCAAGATTAAAGCAGAATCCTGTCGAACAAAAATTGTAAACTATTTTCATATAAGGAAGAAAAGGGGAGATAACCATTGACACTTTCCATTGATTTTGGTACTATTTTGTCAATGTGATACTTATTTTGTAAATCAAAACAGATTCGTAAGGATCCGGTTTCCTCTATGCTGCAAGAGTCATTCCGGAAAGGGAAAACACAATATCCGGAAACGGTTAAAAAGGAGTTTTTTGTATGAAGAATATTAAGCACTTGCTGCTGATCCTGGGCGGACCGCTGTTGTTTGCAATTTGCTACTTCCTGCTGCCAAGAGCTGTTTTTGCCGATGCCAATGCCCGTGCAGCCGTGGGTACGGTGGCGTGGATGGCATTTTGGTGGATCACCGGCCCTGTGGATTTTGCGGTTACGGCACTGTTGCCCATCGCACTGAACGCATTGTTGCAGATGGCGGATATGTCCAGTGTGATCGCCAATTATTCTTCCGAGACCATCCTGCTGCTGCTGGGTGCTTCCATCATCACCGTTACATGGGAGAAGACCGGCCTGGATAACCGTGTGGCCGCCAAGTTCCTGTCCATGATCGGCAGCAACCTGCGTTCACAGGTAGTCTTCTGGTTTATTTTATGTGCAGTTCTGTCTGCTGTTCTTCCCAATGCTGTGGTTTGTGCCACGGTGACACCCATTGCCGTTTCCATGCTTCGATATGTGGGTGAAAAGGATATTGCCAAAAGCCGTGCTGGCTCGCTGATCCTGCTGACCATTGCCTATGCCGCCGGTGTGGGTGGCCTGGCATCTCCCTTGGGCGGTGCCATGAACCTGGTCACCGTGGATTATCTGGAGCAGGTAACCGGCCAGGAATATATGTATGTCTCCTGGGTCGTCCGTTTCCTGCCCATTATGATCGTGTTGGTGGTGAGCAACATTCTCATGCTCCTCATCGGTGTCAAAAAGAATGAAGAACTGGGTGGCTCTAAAGAGTACTTCCAGCAGCAGTACAGTGCCATGCCCAAGATGACAAGAGCAGAGCTGATCTCTTTGCTCCTGTTCCTGGTGGCAACGGTGCTGGCCTTTACACGCCAGTTCTATCAGTCCTGGCTCCCGGGTCTGAAGCCTGCATATGTATTCATTATCTGCGGCATCATTGCCTTCCTGATCACCCACGAGCACGGCACCCGTCTGATCCGGTGGAAGAGCACCCAGGGAAAGATCGGCTGGGATCTGATGTATGTCTTCGCAGGCGGCCTGGCTGCCGGTACGCTGATCAACAGCAGCGGTGCAGCCGCTGCCATCGGTGCATGGGTGGGCGGCTCCAATATGAAGATCGGTTTTGTTCCCGTTTTGGTGATCGTTGTTTTGACACTGCTGCTGTCCGATGTTACCAGCAATACCGCCACAGCTGCCGTCTCCATGCCCATTGTTATTTCGATTGCACAGGGTCTTGGTGAGAACCCCATTCCCTATATTTATGTGGCATCCATCGGTGTTAACCTGTCCTACATGCTGCCCACCTCCATCCGTGCCATCCCTGTGGGTTACGGTCTGGAGCCCAAATATATGCTGAAAAAAGGCATACCCATCACCATCGTTGTGATCATTCTCATGAGTGTAATGGGCTATCTGCTGATGAAGTACTGGCCTGCGTTCAGCACTATCTGATAAATGAGGAATTCTGTTATGTTTCAATCTGTTGTTGAGGCGATCCTCCATCATGCTGCCCAGCAGCCGGATAAACTGTGCCTGGTGGACGATAACAGCCAGGTAACATACCGGGAGTACGCCGAAAAGATCCGCAGGTATGCCGCCTTTTTCACCCAGGCAGGTATCGGGGCGAAGGATACCGTTGTGGTGGAGGCCTGCCAAACCATTTCTTATCTGGCCATTGAGCAGGCCCTGCAGCTGTTCGGTGCCATTTTCGTGCCGGTGGAACACAACTGTGCCCCGGATAAGATCCGCTCCTTTGTCCGCCTGTCTGAAGCAAAGGCAGCCGTGACCTGCAAGGAACTGTCTGCAGAAAACTGCCTGTCCTATACATATGAGCAGCTGGAGCATGCCTGTGCAGAGCAGGAACTGTATCTGCCCCAAACCATGCCCGCAAAAACGGACATCAGCGAGGTCCTGTTCAGCACCGGTACCACCGGCAAGGAAAAGGGCATTGTGCTGACTCACGGAAACGATATTGCGTTGGCTGAAAATGTCATGTACGGTGTGCAGATGGAAAAGGACAATGTGGAGATGATCCCTTCTCCCATGAACCACTCCCATGGTCTGCGTCGCTACTATGCCAACATGTATAACGGCAGCACCGTAGTACTGTTGGGCAGTGTTATGAATATCAAGCGGTTTTTCTACAATCTGGATACCTTTGGTGTCAACTCCATGGATCTGGTACCCACCGCACTGACCGTGGTGCTGAAGCTGAGCAAAGACAAACTGGCGGATTACCGGGACCGGCTGCGGTACATCCAGCTGGGTGCCGCCCCCATGATGGAGGCAGACCAGAAAAAACTCTGCCAGCTGCTGCCCAATACCCGGCTGTATAACTTCTACGGCAGCACCGAAAGCGGATGCATCTGTATTTACAATTTCAACCGTAAGGACGACAAAAAACGCTGCATCGGCAAACCTGCCTGTAACGCTGATATTGTTATTGTGGACGATGACCACAATCCCATCGCATCTTCCGCAGCCAATACGGGCCTTCTTTCCAGCAGAGGCGGCATGAATATGCTGGGCTACTGGAAGGATGAAGAGGAAACCGCAAAGATCCTCACCGACGGTGTGGTATACTCCAGCGATATTGCCTACTACGATGAAGATGGCGACATCATCCTGCTGGGCAGAGTGGGCGATGTGATCAATGTGGGCGGCAGTAAGGTCGCTCCCGAGGAGATCGAAAATGTCTGCAAGAGAATGGAGCAGGTGGCCGACTGCGGCGTCATTCCTGTTGCTGATGCCTTAAAGGGCAATGTTCCCAAGCTGTTTGTGCAGATGGAGGAAGGCTGTGCTTTTGATGTAAAAGCGATCCGCACCTTCCTTTCTTCCCAGCTGGAGCCTTTCAAAGTGCCTGCACACATCGTGCAGATCAATCAGATCCCCAGAAGCTATAACGGTAAGCTCCTGCGGAAAGAGCTGAAGGCCCTGAGTGAGCAATAAAAATAACCGGCAAGGACTTTTCCTTGCCGGTTTCTATATTGTTATTCGCAGTAAGCCATCAGTTTGGAGGCTTCCAGCTTGTCATACTTTGCAATGAAGCCTGCCAGCTCTTTGGCGATCTTTTTGGCACCGCCGATGTCGTTGCTTTCGATGTTCAGCGGCAGCAGGGGATCATGCAGAGACAGCCGCAGCAGGAACCAGCCATTGCCGTGTTCTGCATCCAAATTGACCCGGACACCTTCGTAATTGCTGGGAGCCAGGCTCCAGCCGGACTGATCTGCGGCGTAAGCAGTCAGTTCGTCAATGACCTGTTGGCCGTAAGCTTTGAAATCCTCCAGCAGGATATTCATTCGGAATTCAACACTTTCTGCAGGCTCTTCAAGAGTAGCGATCAAAGACTCCAGAGTGTAGCCTTCCTTTTTGCCTCTTGCCAGCTCGATGAGAAGCTTGGTAACGATATAGGCACCGTCGTCCAGGAAGTAATTTTCCTTAAATGCACCGTGGCCGGAGGTCTCGATGGCCAGCTGGCTGTCCTGTCCCTGATTGTTCAGGCGGATAGACTCGTTGATGACATTACGGTAGCCACGCTTGAACCGGTGATGAATACCACCCTTTTCCTCAATAAACTTGGCAAGACCGGTGGAAGTGATGGAGTCTGTGACGATGGTGGTACCAGGATATTCCCGGAGCAAAATAGCACAGAGCATGGCGATGATGCGGTTGCGGTTCAGCTCACTGCCATCAGAGAGAACGGCACCTGCACGGTCCACATCGGTATCGAAGATAATGCCCAGGTCAGCATTTGTTTCTGCCACAGCCTCCATGATGCTCTTCATGGCTTCCTTATCCTCGGGGTTGGGGATATGGTTGGGGAAGCTGCCGTCGGGGTCCAGATAGCGGCTGCCGGTGGTGTCGGCACCCAGGGGCTTCAGCACCTTGTCAGCATAAAAGCCGCCTGCACCGTTGCCGGCGTCCACCACGATCTTAAAGCCTTCCAAAGGCTTGCCTTCGCCGGTGGCAGCACGGATCTTGTCTGCCAAAATGGCGGCGTAGGTGTCCATAAATGTACCGTCTGCCAGGCAGCCTGCGGAAAGACCGGTGACTGCACTGGATGCGGCATATTCCAAAATTTCCTTAATATCGCCCTTTTCCAGTCCACCGCCTGCAGTAAAGAACTTAAAGCCGTTGCGGTTGAAGGGCAGATGGCTGGCGGTGATCATCACAGTGCCGTCGTAAGCATAGCCCTCGGTGACGGTGGCCATGAACATGGCGGGGGTGCTGGCCATACCGAAGTTGGTGACCTGAATACCCTGTGCCACCATAGCATCACAGATCCAGCCGCACAGAGCTTCGCCGGAAAGACGGGAGTCCCGGCCCACGGCAACACGCAGATCATTTTTGCCGGCTTTCTTTTGCAGCCATACAGCGAAACCTCTGCCGATGTCCTTACAGACTGCTTCCGTCAGATTGACATGCTGGCCTTCAATGCCTTCCAGAGCGACGCCACGGATGTCGCTGCCGTTTTGCAGCTTTTTGTAATCCATAAGAAAATCCTCCTTATCGTGCCTACCCGGCATATTCCTCTGCTGTATATAGTAACATGCTTTGGGAAAATAGGCAACCACATATTGTATTTTCGGCAGAATGTTGCTATAATGAAAAAAACAAACAGGAGGGAATTATTATGGAATACACAGTATTGGGCAAGACCGGACTGAAGGTTTCCCGTATGGGCTTTGGTGGCATCCCCATCCAGCGTATTGACGCAGAAGGCACCAAGGTGCTGATGCAGGAATTGCTGGCTGCCGGTGTCAACTACATCGATACTGCCCGGGGCTATACTGTCAGCGAGGAGTATCTGGGCTACGCCCTGGAGGGCATCCGGGACAAGTTCGTTTTGGCAACCAAGAGCATGGCCCGCACCAAGGAAGCTATGGCTCAGGATATTGAGATCAGCCTGAAAAATCTGCGTACCGATTATATTGACCTGTATCAGATCCATAATCCCACCGCTGCCGACCTGGAGCTGGTCCAGCAGCCCGGTGGTGCTGTGGAGGCCTTACTGGAGGCAAAGGCTGCCGGCAAGATCGGACATATCGGCGTAACGCTGCACTATGCGGACCTGTTCAAGCAGGCCGTAAATTTCGACTGGGTGGAGACCATTATGTTCCCCTACAATGCGGTGGAGACCCAGGGTGAGGAATACATCCGTATCTGCGGTGAAAAGAACATCGGCTTTATTGATATGAAACCCCTGGCAGGCGGTGCTATTGATGACGCAACCACCGCTCTGCGGTTTATCGTGCAGAATCCAAATGTCACCGTAATTATCCCCGGCATGGAAAAACCGGAGCAGATTCACGAGAATTTGAGTGCCATCAACAATACCGCACCTCTGACCCCGGAAGAGGAGGAGAAGGTGGCTGCGATCCGTAAGGAGTTGGGGACCCAGTTCTGCCGCCGGTGCAATTACTGTGCTCCCTGTACCCAGGGCATTCCCATTCCAATGACCTTTATGATGGAAGGCTACTATTCCCGCTACGGCTTGAAGGAGTGGGCCACCGGCCGTTACATGGCTCTGGCGAAAAAAGCTTCCGACTGTATTGGCTGCGGTGTCTGCGAGGACCGCTGTCCCTATGACCTGCCCATTCGGGAAATGCTGAAAAAGGTCGAAAAAGTTTTTGGCGTGTAAATATGAGACCCCTTGCGTATGAATTTTTCAACAGGCCCTGCCTGGAGGTGGCCCGGGACCTGGTAGGTAAGGTTTTGGTCTGCGGAGATAAACGGCTGCGGATATCGGAAACGGAAGCCTACTGCGGGGAAGCTGACACCGCCTGCCATGCCCACAAGGGAAGGACCAAGCGGACGGAAGTCATGTACATGAGGGCGGGCACGGTCTATATCTATTTGTGCTACGGCATGCACTGGCTTTTTAATATCGTTACAGCAGAAGAGGGTGAGCCGGAAGCGGTGCTGATAAGGGCGTGCGTGGATGCACCCGGCCCCGGAAAGCTGACAAAGGCTTTGGGCATCACCGGAGAACTGAACCGCACCTGCGTCTGTGACGGTGGGATGTTATATGTTGAAGATGACGGTTTTGTCTGTCAGACCGTTACCGATAAGCGTGTAGGTATTGGCTATGCGTCCGCCGAGGATCAAGCCCGCCTTTGGAGATTTAAAATGCAATAAATTTGCCCGGCTCGTTAATGAGCCGGGCAATTTGCGTGTTCTTTAGATTTCCAGGTCCATCTGAGAAATGACGGCAGCACAACGGGGGCACAAGCCTTCGGCGTTGGCATGGACAGAATGCATCCAGCAACGGGGACATTTTTCGCCCTTGGCCTCACTGACGCCAATGGTGAGGGCAGGGTAGTTGACACCGCAGCCAACCTCGGCACCCTCCTGGGCATCGGCCCATTCACAGGCGGAAACGATGCAGATCTCAGCCAGATTCAAGCCTTCGCAGGCACTCTTCAGGGCTTCGTCGGAGGTCTGCAGGGTAACATGAGCTTCCAAAGCCTTACCGATCCGCTTGTCGGCTCTGGCCTTTTCCAGAATGCCGTTGACATCCTGACGCAGCTTCATAACAGTGACCCACTTTTCCATGGCATTATCGTCCAGGGCATAGGCGGCGAAGGATTCGGGCATCTGATTCAGCAGCACATTCCGGGTGTCATCGCCCTCACGGTGGGGCATGGACTGCCAAATCTCATCACAGGTGAAGGCCAGGATGGGAGCAAACAGCTTAGCCATGGCATCCAGGATCAGATACAGGGCAGTCAGTGCAGAGCGGCGACGCAGGCCGTCGGCAGCTTCGCAGTACAGCCGGTCCTTCAGAATATCCAGATAGAAGGAGGACAACTCTACCACGCAGAAGTCGTTGATGGCATGGGTTACCATGTGGAATTCATAATTGTTGTAAGCCTTGCGGCAGGTCTTGACCAGTGCATCCAGCTTGGTCAGTGCCCACTTGTCCAGTTCCTCCATTTGGTCGGCAGGAACCAGGTTATTGGGATCAAAGCCGTTTAGATTGCCCAGACAGTAGCGGGCAGTATTGCGGAACTTCAGATAGTTCTGAGCGATCTGCTTGAAAATCTCCTTGGAGCAGCGAACATCTGCATGGTAGTCAGAGGAGGCGGCCCACAGACGGATGATGTCTGCACCGAAATCTTTGATAAGGTCTGCAGGATCAACGCCGTTACCCAGGGACTTGTGCATGGCACGGCCCTGGCCGTCCACCACCCAACCATGGGTCAGCACCTGACGGAAGGGAGCACCCTGATCCAAAGCACCAACGGAGGTCAAAAGGCTGGACTGGAACCAACCGCGGTACTGGTCGGCACCTTCCAGATACACATCAGCAGGCCACAGCTCGGGAGTATCCTTCATGAGGGAGGCAAAGTGGGTGGAGCCGGAGTCAAACCAGCAGTCCAGGGTATCGGTCTCTTTGGTGAAGGTCTTGCCGCCGCAGTGGGGGCAGGTAAAGCCTTCGGGAACAAGCTCCATGGCTTCTTTTTCAAACCAGATGTTGGAGCCATGCTCGTCAAAGAGGGCAGAGATCTTGGCGATGGAATCGGGATTGGAAACGGGCTTGCCGCAATCCTCACAGTAGAAAACGGGGATGGGCAGACCCCAGCGACGCTGACGGCTGATACACCAGTCTGCACGCTCCCGGATCATGCTGACCATGCGATCCTCGCCCCATGCGGGGAACCACTTGACATTTTCAATGGCTTCCACAGCCTGATCCTTGAACGATTCCACAGAGCAGAACCACTGGGGCGTAGCACGGAAGATAATGGGCTTCTTGCAGCGGTCATGGTGGGGATAGGAGTGAATGATCTGCTCGGAAGCAAAGAGCATGCCGCTCTCTTCCATATCTGCCTTGATGATGGGATTGCTTTCCTCAGTCTTAAGGCCTGCGTACTTGCCGGCATAATCGGTATGACGGCCATAGTCGTCCACGGGCACCACCAGCTCCATGCCGTAACGCATGCAGGTCTGATAGTCATCGGCACCAAAGCCGGGAGCGGTGTGGACACAGCCAGTACCGGAATCCATGGTAACATACTCAGCGTTTACAAGGCGGGAAGTCTTGGGCAGGAAGGGATGCTGTGCAAGCATATTTTCAAAGAACTGACCGGGATAGGTGGCCAGGACCTCGTAATTCTCAAAGCCGCCCATTTTCATAGTCTTTTCCATCAGGGCCTGGGCCATGATATAGGTTTCGCCGTTCTCGGCCTTCACCAGTACATAGCTGTCCCGGGGATGCAGGCAGATGCCCATGTTGCCGGGCAGTGTCCAGATGGTGGTGGTCCAAATGACGAAGAAGGTCTTGCTCAGATCAAACTGGGAGAGCTTACCCAGATCGGTAGCCATGGGGAACTTCACATAAACGGAGGTACACGGATCGTCCTTGTATTCAATATCAGCCTCAGCAACAGCCGTTGCACAGAAGGGGCACCAGGTAACAGGCTTCAGACCCTTGTAAATAAAGCCCTTGTCGAACATCCGGCCAAAGACCTTGACTTCCTGTGCTTCAAAATGCTTATCCATGGTACGGTAGGGATGTTCCCAATCGCCTACGACACCCAGCCGCTTAAAGCCACCCATCTGCTTTTGAATAAAGTCCTCAGCAAAATCCTCACAAGCCTTGCGGAACTCAGGAACAGACATGTCCTTGTTCAGCTTCTTCTTGGAATTTTCAATGGCACGCTCAATGGGCAGACCGTGGTTGTCCCAGCCGGGAACATAGGGGGTGTAGAAGCCCATCATGGCATGGCTGCGCGTAATGAAATCCTTAAGTGCCTTGTTCAGAGCATGACCCATGTGGATATAGCCGTTGGAGAAGGGGGGGCCGTCATGCAGAACAAAGGGGGGCAGATCCTTATTCTTTTCCAGCATGATGTTGTAAAGGTCCTGCTCCTGCCAACGGGCTAACATACCGGGCTCACGGGCAGGCAGACCGGCCTTCATGGGGAAGTCGGTTTTTGGGGTGATGATGGTGTTTTTGTATTCCATTTGGATTGTTACCTCCATATAGTAGTCAAAATAAAAAAGCCTTTGTCCCTTAAAATAAGAGACAAAGGCGTAATTATACCTCTGCGGTACCACTCTTGTTCTGACATTCGTCAGCACTCGTCTGCACGGTATCGGGTGCCACCGGCACAGCCTACTGTAAATTCGGTGTGCTGCTCCGAGGGGATATGCACCGCTGTCGCCCTGCTGCCTTGCACCTGCCGGCAGCTCTCTGAAGGGGAGGAGGCGGTACACCTGTCCTCATCTATGCATTATTCTGTATTCAGGGATTGGTGGGATCGTAGTTGGGGCCGAACTGGAGATTTGCAAACTTACCGGTGGTATCGGACACGGAAGGATGACGGGGCTCTGCCTTGGGGGCAGGCTCATCGGTGGTGCCTACCAAAGCCTGCAGACTTGCGGAGATCTCATCGGCAAAGGTGTCTGCTTCAGCGTTGCGGCGGCTGCGGCTTTCCACCCGGTCATAATCGAAAGCGGTGGAAGGCTTCTGCTCCGGCAGGTTGGCGGTCTTAATCCGCTCCAGTGCATTGATACAGGCGTGGATCTGTTCCTGCAGCTCTTCAATCTTGGCCACAGCTGCTTTCTTGGCTTCTTCCACCCGGGCGTTTTCCACAGCAATGAGGGTATCGGCATTCCGGGCATTTTCAGCAGCAGCGGCATTGGCGTCGGTAAGCATCTGAGTACACTTGGCTTCCGCCTCTTTGACCATCTTATCGCAGGTCTTTTGGGCGTTGACGATGGCGTCTTTCATGGAAGCTTCGTTTTTGCGGTACTCTTCCAGCTTGCTGACCAGGACCTTCATCTTGCTTTTCAGCAGAGCGTTTTCCTTATACAGGGTGACATAGTCTTCGGTCAAAGGCTCCAAAAACTCGTCTACAGACTGCATATCATAGCCGCCGAAGGTAGCACGGCTAAAGGAAATCTGGTCAATCTGTTGCGGTGTAAACATAGTCTAATCCTTTCCGGGGTGATTAAGCAAAGCTTTCCACAGCACCCTGAATGTTCTCCAGGTCACCTACCACAGCCATATTGTGGGGGCAGAACAGGTAAGTACACTGAGCGATCTTCTTAACACTGCCGTCCAAAGCATAGACGCTGCCGGACAGGAAGTCTACCACGCGACGGGTCAGAGCCTTGTCCACATTTTCCATGTTCAGGATAACAGCCTTTCTCTTACGCAGCTCATCGGCGGCCTTTGCGGCGTCGTCGAAGGTCTTGGCGTGGAACAGGACTACTTCCTGCTTGTTAGCCATATTCAGCACCTGGCCGCTGAAGCCGGTGGAAGCAGCGGGAGCTGCTGCGGAAGCAGGCTCATAAGAACCGGCGTCCTGAGCAACACCGGCAAAGGGAGAGGTGCGGCGGCTGCGGGGAGCGGGCTCGTCGACAGGCTCCTCGTAATCGTCCATTACCTCATCATCGTAATCATCATAATCCTCATCGGAATAGGGCTGGGCAAATTTCTTCACGTTGTCCCAAAAACTCATTTTTATGTTTCCTCCTAATATCTTCGCATCTTATGGATGTGATTTACTGTAATCACGGGCACCGAAGATCGCGGTGCCAACACGGATCATTGTACTGCCACAGGCAATTGCCTCCCGGAAGTCATCGGACATACCCATAGACAATACATCCACCAATACATTATCGTATTTTTTTGCCCTTATGTCAACAGAAAGGTTGTACATTTCTTGAAAAAATTTGACAGAATCAGCCGAATTTTCGCAAATTGGGGGGATCGCCATAAGTCCACGGACCAAAATATTGGGATAATCTGCCATTTTTTCCAGCAAGGCAGGAACGGCACCGATCTCCAGACCGGACTTACTTTCCTCGTTTCCGATATTGACCTCCAGCAGAATATCCTGGCGGATGCCCTGTCGGGCGGCCTCTTTCTGGATGGCATCCAGCAGACGGATGGAATCCACACTTTGGATCAGATCCACTTTACCCACCACCTGCTTGACCTTGTTGGTCTGCAGGTGTCCGATAAAATGGACGGGGGCACCGTCATAGGCATGCTCAGCCAGCTTTTTGGTAAGCTCCTGCACCCGGTTTTCGCCGCAGCAGTCGATACCGGCGGCAACGGCCTGGCGGACATTGTCGGCATCGTTCATTTTTGTGGCGGCACAGAGGGTGATCTTTTTGGGATCGCGGCCGGCAGCTATTGCTGCTTCTGCGATCTGGCTGCGGATATAGGCAATATTTTGGGCAATAGACATATGAAAACCTCTTTCTGTATGGGGTTAATGAGCAGAAAAAGGCGACGGAAGCGGTGCTCCGTCGCTCTTTTTGCTATGCAGTCGGTGCTGCGGCTTTCAGAGGCCGAATGGGGGCAAGGGTGGATATGGCATGCTTGTAGATCATCTGCTGCTTGCCGTCACTCACCAAAACCACCACAAAGCTGTCATAGCCGGTGATGATCCCCCGGAGCTGAAAACCATTCATAAGGAACAGCGTTACGGGGACTTTCTCCCGACGCACTTCACTTAAAATGGCATCTTGTAAATTAATTGGTTCAGACATATGTATTCCTTCTTTCTTTTGAAAATGGGTGTTTGGGATACACATATCCTACCATGATTCAGTTGTCGGATTCCTTTAGAATCTGTCGTGCCCGCAGGGCAATTTCCTGGGTCGTTTCGCTTTTTTTTCGGCGGAGCCAGTGGACTTCCTTATTTCTGCGGAACCAGGTGAGCTGCCGCTTTGCGTAGCGGCGGGAGGCCTGCTTGACTTGCTCGGCTGCTTCCTGCACCGTGCAGCGACCGGCCAGGGCGTCCAAAAATTCCTTGTAGCCAATGGCCTGCATGGCGGTACACTTTTCCGGGATACCCCGGTCAAGGAGAGCGGTGATTTCTTCCAGCAGCCCTGCCTCCAGCATTTTGTCCACACGGCTGTCGATGCGGGCATACAGGTCTGCCCGGTCCTCGTCCTCCAAAGCAAACCAAAAAGGTCTGTATTTCGGCGGTACGGACTGGGTCAGCCGATTATGGGCGGTAATGGTGTGACCGGTTTCGTAGTAGACCTCCAGGGCACGGATGATCCGCTTCCGGTCAGCCACATGGAGCCGGGTGGCAGAATCCGGGTCGATCTGCCGCAGCTGCTGCAGCATGGCTTCCATACCCACTTCCTCGGCTTGCTGCTCCAGCTTTTCCCGCATACCGGTGGAAGGGCAGGGAGCAAAGGCGTTGCCCCGGATCAGGGCATCCATATATAGACCGGTGCCGCCTGCAATAATGGCGGTCTTGCCCCGGGCGAGAATATCCTGCAAGATGGGGTCAGCCATTTCACAGTACCGGCTGACGGAAAATTCCTCTCCGGGCTGAGCAACATCCAGCATGTAGTGGGGGATGCCTTCTGTTTCCTCCTGGGTTGGCTTGGCGGTACCGATGTCCATGTATTTGTAGATCTGCATGGAGTCGCAGGAAATAACCTCGCCATCCAAAGCCTTGGCCAGTTCCACTGCCAAAGCGGTCTTACCGGACGCGGTAGGGCCGGCAATACAAATGATCCGGTCCATGATTTACTTGTTGAACTTTTTGAGGGATTCGCCGCATTTGTCACACTGCTCCGGGAACTTGGTCTTGCTGGGCAGACGGGCTCCGCAGAAGGGACACTTGACGAAAATCAAATGGTAAATGTAACCGCCGAACACCAAAACAACAGCGGTGATCATTGCACCCCAGTTCCATTCGTCGAAATTTCTGAGAATATCGATGGTGGATACGATCAGACCGCCATACATCAAAACGGTGGCTACGAGCCAATGCTGCTTGAGGGTGAGCTTTTTCATAATTGATTCCTCCAGGATGAAATATGCTTAAGACCGCTTGAACTGTTTTTCAAGCTGTTTTTTGGAAAGGGTGATGCAAATGGGCCTTCCATGGGGACAGTATTTCAGGTCTTCCCTTGCCATGACCTGCTCCACCAAAGCCAGCATCTCCCGCTGGTCGGTGTGCCAGCCGGCTTTAATGGCGGCTTTGCAGGCAACGGTATGTAAAAGCTCGTCCCGCAGACCGGCAATATCCTCCTGCCGTCCTGCCAGCAGATCAACTGCCAGGGCTTCCACTGTTTCAGCGGCATCCTCCGGAGTCAGATCCATGGGTATCTGCCGCAGCAGAACTGTGGAATCGCCCAGTTGGCCGATCTCAAAACCCATCTGCTCCAACAAATTCTTGTTGGTCAGCAGGATCGCCACACTGTCGGGCCGCAGCCGGCAGGGAATGGGAGTCAGCAGTATTTGCGAGGTGATTGCTTCCTGATTGGCTTTAAGCTTGTCAAACAGGATTCGCTCATGGGCAGCATGCTTATCGATAAGAAATGCCTCATCACCCTGCTCCACCAGTATGTAGCTGTTATACAGTTCTCCCACCAGACGCCAAGGGATCATTTCCGGCATGGGCAGCTCCTGCTGCTCCGGCTCAGGCTGAGGTACAGGCTCCGGCGTGGAAACGGGTACGGGGATTTTTATATCCTCCCGCAGCGGAAGGGGGCTCTCCTGCTCCACAGCAGCCACGGTAGCGGTGGCTGCAGCCTTGGTGGGTTGCGGAGCATCCTTCAGCACGGCAGAGAAGTTCTTAAACTCAGAGGCGGTCATGGTGCGGAAGAAATGATCCTGCTTTACCGGTGCGGCAGATTTATTTTGCACCGGCTGAGGGGGCTGGGGCTTGAACTGCACCTGAGGCCGGTCTGCAGTTTTGTTCAGTGCACCTAAAATTCCGTAATGAATACAATCAAAGACGGCTTTTTCATTGAGGAATTTTACTTCCGTTTTTGCCGGGTGGACATTCACATCCACCGCACCGGCAGGCAGATGAAGATGGAGCACACAGGCGGGGAATTTGCCCACCATGATCTGATTCCGGTAGGCCTCCTCCAGAGCTGCAATCAGCAATCGGGATTTCACCGGGCGGTCGTTGACAAAGTAGGTCTGCATGGCACGGCTGGGACGTGCATCCGTAGGCTTGCATACAAAGCCTGTGAGGCTGTAGCTTTCCCAGCGGCTATCCACTTTTATCATTTTACCCCAGTCACGACCGTAGACGCTGTATACCGCATCCTCCAAATTGCCTGTACCGGGAGTGGATAGGATCTCCTTGCCGTCCCTCAGGAAACGGAATGCCACCTCAGGATGGGCCAGGGCCTGCAGCTGCACCGCTGCGGCCACTTTGCCGCCTTCCACGGTGTCAGATTTCATAAACTTCATACGGGCCGGGGTGTTGTAGAACAAGTCCCGGATGATGATGGTGGTGCCGTCGGGACAACCGGCCTCGGATTCTTCGGTAATCTTGCCGGCCTCCAGGCTCAGGCTGGTGCCGCTGATACTGCCGGCGGTTTTGGTAAGAAGGTCGATACGGCTGACGGAAGCGATGGCGGCCAGTGCTTCACCACGGAAACCCATGGTTGTGATGGCAGCCAAATCCTCGGCAGTGCGAAGCTTGGAGGTGGCATGCCGCAAAAAGGCGGTACGGGCATCCTCCGGCGACATGCCGCAGCCATTGTCCGTGACCCGCAGGAAGGTCATGCCGCCGTCGCGGATCTCCACGGTTACCTGACCGGCACCGGCATCCACGGCATTTTCCAGCAGCTCCTTGACAACGCTGGCGGGTCGCTCCACCACTTCGCCGGCGGCGATGAGGTTGGCAATATGAGGTTGTAACTGAATGATCTTGGGCATAGTGTCACCTCGTAAAAGAAATAGCGATCTGGTTGACAGCAATGTGGGCCAGAATGGGGGTCAGAATAGAGCCGGAACGGGCATAGACCCAACCAAGGCACAGTCCGGCAGGCAGGTATTGCAGAAGGCTCAGCAGCAGTTCCAAAGGCTCGTACACGGTGATATAGCCTACAACATGGACTGCGGCGAAAACCAGGGTAGATACCAGGTAAGCCAAAAGCTTGCTGTGGGAATACACACTGCCAAAAATCAGTCCCCGGTACAAAAGCTCCTCTGCGATGGGAGCCAGAACCACCACACCCAAAATGGTGAGGGAGTAGTTCTCGTCCAGCATTCTGAAAATGGAGTCATCGTTCAGATTGATAAAGTCCGGATACTGCCGCAGAAGAAACTCGCTTACAAGGTAGCTGCAAAGCATATACAGCAAAAATCCAAACAGGGCAAACCGAAGCGTGCGGAACGGACGCAGGATGCCTTTTTTACAGGAGTGAAATATGAACTTGTGGAAGATCAAAACCAGCAGTAAAAAGTTCAGGCCGAAAAACAGCAGATTCAGTTCCGTTTCCGTTAACGGTGCTCCAAAATGATTATTGAGCAGCACCAGTATAACCGGCAGCACCAGCAACTGAAATACCCAGTAGAACCAGCCTAATTTTTTCTCCACAGGTGTCATGGATACAAGTCGGTTTATCATGATTCAAGCATCTTCTTTAGTTTATATAGTTCGTTCATGGCTTCAATGGGAGTGAGGGTTTCCACGCTGATAGCCTCCAAAGCGGCACAGACCTGCTGGGAAGTAAGATCCAGCATGCTGATCTGGTCGTCGGGCTGTTCTACGGGAATGGGTGCATGGCGGTAGTCCTGGCTTTCCAGCTGTTCCAGGATCTCCCGGGCACGGTTGATGACACTACCCGGCAGACCGGCCAGCTTGGCCACCTCCACACCGAAGCTGTCATCGGTGGCACCGGGAACGATCTTACGCAGGAAGATCATTTTGTCACCCCGCTTTTTCACAGCAATGTTGTAATTCTTTACATTGGGAAGCTCGTTTTCAATGGAGGACAGCTCATGGTAATGGGTGGCAAACAATGTCTTTGCACCCAAATGCCGGGGACTTGCGGCATATTCCAGTACCGCACGGGCGATGGCCATGCCATCGTATGTAGAAGTGCCTCTGCCGATCTCATCCAAAATCAAAAGGCTACGGGAGGTGGCGTATTTCAAAATGGATGCCACCTCTGCCATTTCCACCATGAAGGTGGATTGGCCGGAGGCCAGGTCATCACTGGCACCGATTCTTGTGAACACCCGGTCCACGATACCGATCCGGGCAGAGCGTGCGGGAACAAAGGAACCCATCTGTGCCATAAGAACGATAAGTGCTACCTGACGCATATAGGTGGATTTACCTGCCATGTTGGGGCCGGTGATGATGGATACCTGGTTGTCTACGGAGCCGATGCTGGTATCATTGGGGACAAAGAGAGAATCCTTGAGAACCTGCTCCACCACAGGATGACGACCGTCGGTGATGGTGATCTCGCTGCCCAGGGTAATCTCCGGGCGGCAGTAGTTTCTCTGAACGGCAACGGAAGCCAGGGAGCAGAGCACATCGGCAGCGGCAACGGCAGCAGCGGCGGTCTGCACACGGGCAGCCTGGGCGGCAAGGTGTTCCCGCAGTTGGGTGAAGAGCTGATATTCCAAAGCGGTGAGACGGTCCTTTGCGGTAAGGACCTGCTCCTCCAGCTCCTTCAGCTCGGGGGTGATGTAGCGTTCGTTGTTGGCAAGAGTCTGCTTGCGGATATAGTAGGCAGGCACCTGGTCAATAAAGGATTTGGAAACTTCAATATAATAACCAAATACACGGTTATAACCTACCTTCAAGGTGCGGATACCGGTCTTTTCACGCTCAGACACTTCGATGGCCAGCAACGTGCCTTCGCCGCCGTTCATAATATCCCGCAGGCGGTCGGCCTCTTCATTTGCACCGGGACGGATCAGCTTGCCTTCCCGAATGGTGATAGGCGGCTCGTCCACGATGGTCTTTTCAATCAGCTCGGCACAGTCGGTGAGGGGGTCGATGGACTGGGCAAGCTTTTGCAGCAGGGGAGCTTCCATGGTCTCCAGCTGCCGCTTTACTTCCGGCAGTGCCCGCAGACCCTGGGCAAGACCAAGCATATCCCGTCCGTTGACGGAACCGGTGACGATGCGGGTCATAACACGCTCCAGGTCGGTAACATTTTTAAGGGCATTCTGCAGTTCACCCCGGGTGATGGTGGTGTTCACCAGCTCTTCCACGGCCTTTTGACGGCGACCGATCTCTGCCGGATCCAAAAGAGGCTTTTCCATCCAGCTGCGGAGCATTCTGCCGCCCATGGCAGTATGGGTCTTGTCCAGCACCCATAGCAGGCTGCCCTTCTTCTCCTTGGTGCGAAGGGTCTCTGTCAGTTCCAAATTCCGCCGGGCATCCATGTCCAGCTCCATAAACCGGCCGGTGGTGTAGTACTGCAGCTGGCGGATATGAGCCAGATCATTTTTCTGCAGATGCAGCAGGGTGTTTAAAAGATTGCCGCTGGCCAAAACAGCCTCCGGCAGACCGGTAAGGCCCAGTTGAGACAGGGGCTGACGGAAATGCTTTTCCAGCAGCTCCTGGGCCTGTTCTGCAGACAAAGGATCGCTGCCCTCGTCCACGCAGCAGCTCAGCCGCAGGAACAGTGCCTCGTCCAAAGCCTGGTCGCGGCAGGAAGAGCCGAAGCGGATCACTTCGGCAGGAGAAAATCTGCCCAGCTCGGATGCGGCAGAATGAACATCACCGCAGACGGTGGCGTAAAATTCACCGGTGGAAATGTCACAGAAGGCAAGACCTGTTTTGCCGCCATCGGCATACAGACAACCCATGTAGTTGTTTTTGCTTTCATCCAGCATGCAGCTTTCCGTGACGGTGCCGGGGGTGACGATACGGGTAAT
>JAZNZG010000174.1:0-7547 GCA_045594825.1 Faecousia sp.
GGAGGAAAACTTCATATACAGTGCGAGAGAGGGACTCGTTGGCATTTTGCTCCTATGGAGCAAAATAAATGTAGCCACCAGTTTTTGAACTGGTGGCAGGAACAGTCCACCGGGCTGTTGCATTTAGATTATTCGAGTCCCATCTGAGCATCAAAAAATACGGATACCCGAAAGGGTATCCGTATTTTTTGGTGCGAGAGATGGGACTCGAACCCACACGGCGATAACCACACGCACCTCAAACGTGCTTGTCTACCATTCCAACACTCTCGCAAGTGACTTAGCTATTATAACCATGGGAGCAGGTTTTGTCAATAGATAATTCTGTGTCTGCTATGTTGTTTTCTGTCGGTTTCTGTGGTATACTGTCACAAAGAGCAGAAGCGGGAGGGAGAAAAATGACGCGTTTTTTTGTGTCCCCTAAGGAGATGCAGCCGAATTTTCTGGTGCTTACCGGAGAAAATGCTGCCCACGCCAAAGTGCTGCGTCTGAAAAACGGGGAAGAGGTCATGGTTTGTGATGGCCAGGGTAATGAATGTACCTGCACCGTCAGCGATGTGAGCCCCGGAAGGATCAGCCTGGTGGTAAGCAGCCGCCGGGAATCTTCATCGGAGGCAGCTGTAAAGGTAAGTGTATATATGGCCTTTCCCAAGGCAGACAAGCTGGAGCATGTGATCCAAAAGGCTACGGAACTGGGTGCTTATGAGATCGTTGCGTTTCCCTCGGCCCGTTGCATATCCCGCCCGGATGAGAAAAGCATTCAAAAGAAGCTGGAACGCTGGCAGAAGATCGCAGCATCCGCAGCAGAACAATGCGGACGAGGTCGTATTCCGCAGGTGATGGTGCTGGGCAGCTATACAGAAGCATTGAACCGTGCAAAACTGGCAGATAAGGCTATCCTCTTTTACGAAAACGAACAGGCCACGACCCTGCAGATGGCACTCAATGAAAGTCCCTATAAAACCATCAGCCTCCTTTCCGGCCCTGAGGGTGGCCTGGAAGAAAAGGAAGTGAAGCAGGCAAGTAAGGCCGGTTTGCAGATCTGCACCTTGGGCAAACGGATCCTGCGTTGCGAAACGGCACCTTTGTGTGCCTTATCTGCAGTGATGTACCACAGCGGAGAATTCTAAATAATAAGCCGTGCTGATATTCAGCACGGCTTTTCTTTATTCTGCACCTTTAATACTGACATCTCCGGATGCACTTTCAAATTCAAACTCACCGCTTCCGTCACCGTAGGTATAGTAGTGACCGTCAAAGGAAGTGGGCAGATCACAGACGAAGTCGCCGCTGGCTGTTTCAAGGCTTGCACGGAAACCAAACTCGATGGGAACGACAATTTTCATATCTCCGGAAGCACTTTCCATACTCAACCGGGCAGGACCGTTTTTGAACACACCGTCAAACTTACCGGAGGCAGCATCATAATCCAAAGCATACACCGCACCCTCAAAGCGTACATTACCGGAGGCGGTATCCGCGTCAAAATCCCGCACAGTACAGTTAAAGAAATTACATGTACCGGAAGCAGTATCCATACTCACTTTGTCTGCAAACAGCTCCTCCACAGTAGCATCTGCGGATGCCACATCCAGCTCCAGCTCTCCACAGGTCCAATCCCTGGGAAACAGTACGGTCAGATCCTTATCGGAAAAATTCATGAAGGTAGGAGCACTGTAATGGATCACCAGGGTATCACCTTCCTGCGTCCAGAGCATCGGCTGGCTTTCAACCGATGTGCCGGATTCGCTGAAGACGATGGTGTCCACATCTGCCGCGGCAATATAAACAGTACCGGACGCCCATTCGATCTCCATGTTGCGTACCGCATCAGGAGATATTTCCGCAGAGCTGGAGGAAGTGTAATGGCTGCTGTCGAAGTCTGTGGCAT
Source organism: Faecousia sp. (assembly GCA_045594825.1). Lineage (GTDB taxonomy): Bacteria > Bacillota > Clostridia > Oscillospirales > Oscillospiraceae > Faecousia. Next base: position 1,892 of record JAZNZG010000174.1, read on the forward strand.
ACAATGCAAAGCCAATACCGATGGTCAAAGCACCCACTAAAGCGATGATTAAAAAGGCAATGATAATACCCTTTACTACCTTCTTCCAGGAACTCTTTTCGGTGTGGTGTTCATCTTTTCCGTCGGAAATGATCATCAGTGCTGTGGCAACAGCAACGATGGCCAGAAGTCCACACAACCCTAACTCGTTTTGCAGAATGAACAGGGGAATGGGACACAGGATATACAGGCAGATGCCAACGGCAGTCAGGACCTTCTTCCAAACAGGTTTTTTCTGCGTTTCATCGGAAGTCACAGAGGTACTGACAGGCACTTCCGGTGTGCATGTGCCCAGAATCTCGTTGATGTCACCGATACCGGAGATGGCGAGCTGATATGCAGCCTCCGGTGTTTTTCCCTGGTCGATGAGATCGTCATAGCGATCCAATGTGTTTTGTAGGATTTCCTGCTTAATATCCGTAGCGTGGGGTGCTCCGGCGAACAGCAGGTCGATATAGCTTTTTAAATTCTCTCTCATGATTACCCCTCCGTTCTCAGCAACTGATCCATGATCTCCTTGGTTTCTGCCCATTCCTGCAGCAGGCGGTAGCAAGCCTCCCGGCCATCGGGAGTGATGGTGTAGTAACGCCGTCGGGCACCGGCACCGCTGTCACCCCAGTAAGAAGTGATAAAGCCGGAATCCTCCAGCCGTTTGAAGGCGGTGTACAAGGTGGCTTCTTTTAGCTCAAACCGCCCGGAGGAAAGGGTGGAGATGGTCTTATTGATCTCATAACCGTAGCTGTCTGACTGAAACAGTCTTGCCAAAATGATTGCATCTGTATGTCCGCGAATCAGATCGCCGGCAATTGACATGATGATCCCTCCAATCTGCTACCATAGTAACATAAGATACCTCGCCTGTCAAGGTACCTCATAAAAATAAAAGTGAGCATTTAAAATGCTCACTTGTGGTATTTGCTGCCAGCCTGTATGGCTTCTGCTCGGTACAGCTGCTCCAGGGCCATGACCCGTGCCAAATGGTGGGGGAAGGTCATGGGACTCATGGACAGTTTGAAATCTGCCTTTTCCTTGATGCGGGGTGCCATGCCGAAGGAAGAACCGATTAAAAAACAGGCACTGCTTTTTCCGCTGAGCTTCACATCTTTCAGCTTTTCGGCAAGGGCCTCCGAGGACAGCATTTTGCCTTCGGGGGTCAGCACGCAGAACCAGGCACCCTTTGGGATTTTTGATAGGATCAGCTCTGCCTCTTTTTCAAGACCTGCGGCAATTTCTGCGGCGGAAGGATCGTCTGGAAGCCGCACTTCCGGCAGCTCCAGAATGCGGAACTGGACATAGCCTTTCATCCGTTTTTCGTATTCAGCAGCAGCGGACAAATAAAATTTTTCCTTCAGCTTGCCCATTGCGATCAAGGTGACATCAAACACAGCCCTCAACTCCTTTTGTTTATCATAGCATATTGACGGTTAAATTGCAACGAATACCGGAAAGCTAATACAGGAGGTGTGTGCATGAAAAGGAAAGACGATTTCAAAGACCCTAAAATCAAAACGGATCCAATGGGCAGCTATACCGGACGCCCGGAAGATGTTTGGAAAACACCGGTGCAGGACGCGGATGATCTGTAAAAAGCCGCCGGCACATTTGTGTCGGCGGCTTATTGTTTTACTCTTCCTGAAGAGGTGTGAAGTTAACAATGATGCTGTGATCGGTTAGACAGGTAACCTGATCCAAATGATTGACCTTGGTGTTGTACACATTTACAAGGATCAGCGTGGGGTTTTCAGCCAGCCATTCCAGAGAACTGATCTCTGTGTTGTAATCCATATATACATTGTTCAGATTACGCAGTCCTTTCAATGGCTGCAGGGATTCGATCAGATTGTTGGAGCCGTCAATGGTAACCAGGGCACAATCTACGGGGAACACCGGAATATCCGTCACCTGGTTGAAAGAGAAATTCAGATTGACCAGCTTGGTCAAAGTCTGCAGGGCGGTAATATCCGCAAATGCGTTGTTGGAAATATCCAACTCGGTAAGAGTGGTGCATTCGCCTAAATAAGAGGCATCGGAAATGTTGTTGCCCGATACATACAGACAGGATAGGGAACTAAGGCTGCTGATATTATTCAGATCTGTTAAAAGGTTGGTGCTGGCATCCAACCGGGAAAGGGAAGTGAGACTTAAAATGGGGGACAGGGATACAACAGAATTGTGGGATACATCCAAAATCCGCAAAGCACCCAAACCGGAAAGTGCAGTCAGATCCACCACGGCATTTTGCCGCAGATACAGTTCCTGGAGGTTTATCATGCCGGTAAGGGGCTGAAGATTGCGGACCGTGTTGTTGCTCAGGTCCAAATAGGTCAGACCGGTGAGGTTTTCCAGAGGGCTGACAGTAACAACATTACAATTGGTCAGAACCAACCGTGACAAAGTTGTTGCTGCACCAACGAAATCCAGTTCATCGGTACTGATGGCAGTGTTTGCAACTTCCAGAGTGGTAAGGTGGGAGAAAGAGGAGAGAATGCTCATTTCGCCCACCGGACCGTTGGTGATATACAGCTCCTTCAAAAACAGCATATACTTCAGGTCTGCCAGGGTTTGTGTGCCTTCAGGGACGGTGAAAGAAGTGATGCCCCACAAATCATTGGACATGATCACGGCATCCTCTGTTACACCCAACAATTCCCGCACTGCAGCTTCCACAGCGGCATCGGCAAATTCCACTTCTTCCACAACGCCGCCTACGGTATAACCGAAAATGGACAGGGGGCTGACCAAGCCGTTGTCAGCGACGGTGACGGCATAAATGGTGTTCTCACCATCCTGCAGGGTGATGGGCTCGGAGAAAGGCTCATCATAAACGGAAGGATATTCCGGGATCGGATTTACATATAGTGTGCCACCTTCTCCGGAGATGTTTACTGAGATATACTGGTTGTAAAAGCCGGGTGCGGGTGTTGCCACAGGAGCGGCAGGACGCAAAGAATCCAGTGCTGCTTTGGTTTCCGTATTGGTAATGCCATTGAGCAGCTTAACGGCATCCAGGATCTTATCCTGCTCAATGTATGTTTTGCACAGGGCGATGTACAGGTCTGCTCCGCCGCCATCTTCAATGGCTTTGGCCAGGGTGTTCTCGGCTTGGGTATAGTTGCCGTCTGCTTTATGCTGCAGTGCAAGCTCAATGGCGACCTGATCGTTGTCCTTGGACAGATCATATGCCCGGTCATAGAACCAGGAAGACAGCACAGACTGGCCTTGATTGTCACAGTAACGGGCACTGTACAGCAAAATATCTCGGGTAAAGTCCCGGTCATATACAAATAAATACCAACCAAGGCAGAAAACGATTGCCAGTGCCAAAAGGATCGGTACAAAGATTTTAAAAAACTTTTTCATTACGAACTCCGTTTCATGCTGTGTCGCAAAATCAATAATCATAATAAATTATACTGGCACGGCATAGGTCTGTCAAGACTTGCGGGGTGTACTTTCAAAAATTGGTTACAAATAATAACAAAAATTGCGTTGCCGTCCTGTTAGAATGATTGCGAGGTGATAAGATGAAAGGGACTCAGTGGCTGGCCGCCATTGTGATGGCAGTGCTGGTGCCATGTTCCATGTACCGCACAGCAGAACTGATGACAAAGGATGAAACGGAGCCGTCTGCACCGGTGCAAACGGCATTAAAACAGATGATTTTTGTACAGATGACAGACGGCATAACAGAAATGGAGCTGGACGCATATTTAACAGGTGTGCTTCTCGGAGAAGTACCCGGCGATTTTGAACCGGAGGCACTAAAGGCACAAGCGGTGGTGGCAAGGACCTACACATTAAAATCCAAAAAACATGGTGCAGCATCCGTCTGTACGGATCCTTCCTGCTGTCAGGCGTATTGTACGGAGGAGGCATACCTTGCCGCCGGCCACAAAGAGGAGGAACTGGAGAAAATACGCCTTGCTGTATCGGACAGCGAAGACCTGGTGCTGACATATGGCGGAGAGCTGATCGACGCGACCTATTTTTCCTGCTCGGGAGGCAGAACAGAGGATGCACTGGCTGTATGGGGAACCGATGTTCCTTATCTGCAAGCGGTGGACAGTCCCGGAGAGGAAAAAGCCGCACATCACATTGATACCGTATCCTTTACCGTGGCGGAGCTTGCGTCCTTGCTGGGCACAGACCTGTCTGCTAATGGGGGAGACTTCATCGGCAAAGTATCCTATACCAACGGCGGCGGCGTGGAAACCATTCAGATCGGTGATGAAGTTTATGACGGGATCACCCTTCGCAGGTTACTGGGACTACGCTCCACAGCCTTTGCGATGACTGTGGTGGGAGATACCGTAACCGTCACCACCAAAGGCTTTGGTCACCGTGTTGGAATGAGCCAATACGGGGCGGATGCTATGGCCGCATCCGGTGCTGACTGCCGGGAGATACTTGCTCACTACTATCCTGGAACAATCCTTGAAAAATGTACAGCATTCTCAAATTGACAAAGCAGGGAATCTTTAGTAAAATAGGGAAAACCACGAAAGGGGGAGGACCCTATGCCTATTAAGATCCCAAACGACCTGCCTGCAGCCGGTATTCTGCAGCAGGAAAATATCTTTGTTATGTCCGAAAACCGGGCAATCACACAGGACATTCGCCCCCTGGAGATCGTACTGCTGAATTTGATGCCTACGAAGATCGTCACAGAGACGCAGCTTTCCCGGCTTTTGGGCAACACACCCCTCCAAGTGCGGCTTGAGCTGATGCATACATCTTCCCATACATCCAAAAATGTATCCCAGGAGCACCTTTTAACATTCTACAAAACCTTTGATGAGCTGAAGCACCGGAAATTTGACGGTATGGTCATTACCGGTGCACCGGTGGAAAATATGGCTTTCGAGGAAGTGGACTACTGGCCGGAGCTGTGTGATATCATGGAGTGGAGCAAGACCAATGTCCATTCCACCTTCCATATTTGCTGGGGTGCACAGGCAGGACTTTATTATCATTACGGTGTACAAAAACATCCCATACCGGAAAAAATGTTTGGTGTTTTCAGACACCGTGCAGATTATAAGCGGTCTATTTTGCTCCGGGGTTTTGACGATGAATTTTGGGCACCCCATTCCCGTCATACCACGGTTCTGCGGGAGGACATTGAAAAGGTACCGGAACTGCGGATACTGGCCTCCTCTCCCGAAGCCGGTGTCTATGCTGTTACCACAAAGGAAGGCAGACAAATATTTGTTACCGGCCATTCGGAGTATGACCCGGATACCCTGCAAAAAGAATACCTGCGGGATAAAAATCTGGGCCTGCCCATCCATGTTCCGGAAAACTACTTCCCCAACGACGATGACACCCAGCCGCCGTTGGTGCGGTGGCGTAGCCATGCCAACCTTTTGTTCTCCTATTGGCTGAATTACTTTGTCTATCAGACAACACCCTACGATATTATGACCATCGGTCAAGACAAATGATGTTGAAAACAGTGCATAGTTGCACTGTTTTTAACATTTTATACAAAAAGTACTTGCAAAATGAATCGAAAACCGTCATAATATACGCACGGAAAATTTGGAGGTGTGAATATGGAACTGTATGTCGACGGACGAAAGGCTTATGCCAAACCGGGGCAGACGCTGCTTGAGAT